>NZ_JBUEQR010000052.1:0-64584 GCF_054968985.1 Streptococcus sp. 1F3
CTAGTTGATATTGTGAAAGGAAGTAAGGTTGTATCACGAATCAATAAAACGGTAGATGTTGTCAAGGGTTCTAGGGCAGTATCTAAGGCGAATAAAGCAATTGATTCTAGTAAAGCCTATCTCAAATCTGGATTTAACAAGCTCCTAGATACCCCTCTTTCATTCTCTCCGCAACTGGCAACAGCAGGTGGTTCTGCCATGAATAGGGGAGGAAGTACCCTACGAGAAATGGGGCAGAATGCCAAGAAAGGATTTGACAACTTTGTTCAAGCCTTTGCCAAGAATGGAGATGAAGTTGCACAAGGAACGGGGAAAGGAAGTAGTAGAACCTCGAAATCAGTTGGCAATATGAATGAATTTCTTGATTCAGATTTTGGTAGGGAAATAGGTGATAGTTTGCAGAAAACTAAAAAGAGGTATGATGGTCAGACTGTTTATAAAGTGACAGAAAATATTGGTGACTTGAAAAAAGGAGATCAGTTATACTTAGATGGATTACATAAAGACCATTTGGAAGTGTTTACTAAAAATGGAAAAATAAGAAATGTTTTAAATTTAGATGGTTCTGTGAATATTTCAAAAACTGAACAAGCATTGAAACAGGTTAGGAGGTTAAAATGAGCTTTGAGGAAATGTTACATCAAATAGATAAACTAATTATTATGTTAAATGAGAAAGAAGAGTTCTCTAAGGAGTGTATTCAAGATGTTGAAGCTTCGACTAAAGTCTTTATACCTAAACACATTGATTGGCTATCACAAGCCATATCTGATATGAATAATGTATTGGAGGGGGAGAATGATTCTGTTAATAGGGAAATTTTATCTAAAGTGATAGTAAGTATTCATAATTTAGCACTTGATTTTGAGGAACTGGAAGAACAACTATTAGATATTTCCGAGCAATTTGATAAGAATCGGAAATAATCTGTGGAATGATGCTAAGAAACTTTATCACAAGCTTGAGAGATTTATAGGGAATACGATTAATTCTGCTATTCATCTTGGAAAAACTGAATTAGTAACAACTAATAGAGAAGGAGGTAGTGTAATTGTACTTCCGTGGTGCTGTTGGCGATTGAGCTAGTTATCGAGGACTATGAAAACGCTCGAAATTATTTCTTCGTTTTCCGTCCTCTCTTTCCTAGCTCCCCGCCCACCTATGGAGCTATACTCCATAGGTGTTTTCCACATCACCACTATGCTTTTAAAAGTTGTCATATAAAAGCAAGATAAGGAATAAAACTGTTCTACTTACTTTATTCGTAAAAGTAAAATAAAAATACAGAAAGATAAATAAATTTTTTATTATATAGAACATATTTCGTAATATACTGATTATCTCGGTCAAGTAGAGACCATGACAGTATCCGACAAGGCAGGCAAGGAATTATCGAAACTCACCTACACCTATGACCTAGCAGGAAACAAGCTGACCAGCACAGAAGAAGTAGAGGGCAAGGAAGAAGAGACCCGCTTCACCTATGATGATAACAATCGCCTGATTAAGCTAGAGACCAAGGACGGAACGACCACCTATACCTATGATAAGAACGGCAACCGCATCTCATCAAAGAAGAATGATGACAAGCTAGACTACATCTACGACACCGAAAACCGCCTCCTTGCGGTCAAGGACAAGGAGGGGCTTCTGATGGCAGCCCTCTATGACGGGGATGACAATCGGGTCTTTACTGCTAGCCGTAAGAAAGGTAAACATACCTATCAGCTCTTCAAGCGTGAGGACAAGAAGAAATCGCCCTATACAGCACCAGCTGGTGAGGAGCCGAGCCTCTTCTGGTATGGCTTTAGCCAGAATGTCTTACAGGCATTGTCTACCCTACCGCAGACGGTGGGGACTATCTGGCATGAGCTCTTTGACGATGTGTCGACTGCCTACCACCAGAAAGTAGCGAAAGACCGGGCGACCAAGGAGGGGCTAGTGGTCAATCCACCAGATCTTGGAGATCTGCCGGGTGAGGGTCAAGTGACCTATGCGAGCGAGGTCAAAGAGGTTCTCATTCCTTACACCACACGAGAGGATCGCTTTAACTACTACGAAGAGCGTAACTAAGTTAATGACGTCAATCGCAAGCATACCGAGGTACTCCAGACCTATGACCGAGACTTAAAACCATACCTATGGACAGGGCAGAAGCTCTTATCTCAACCATGAGACGAGTGACCAGTATCACTACCTGACCAATCAGGCAGGAACCGTCACAGGCTTGACCAAGGACGGAGTAGCAGTTGCGTCCAGCCAGTACCAACTCTACGGAGCAAGCAAGTCTAGCACGGACGAGACCCCCCCTTTGCCTACAATGGGGCGCGATAGCCAAAGACTAGTTAGAGATAGTGAGGGTAGTATTTATTATACATGGAATCATTACGATAGTTTTATAAAGGTGGAGTAATATGAGTATTTTAAAGACAATGAGTATGCTTGAAAGAACGGAAATTATTCATAGTGTTCCGAATGAAGTTTGTATAATCACTCTAGATGGTAAATTACTACAAGAAAAGATTCATGCGATAAATTATATATGTAAATCTTTTCAAATTACGAGGAAAGTAACAAATTGGGCAGGTTTAAGGGATGCTCTTAGTGATTCTTATTGGATAAATAATGATGTTACCTATGTGTTTTTGACTAATCAGCAATTGATTTTTCATGATAATTTGAACCTAAGACAAATTTTACTGACAATCTTCTCGGATACTATTGAGTGGTGGAATGGCGATGTTGTAAAATATGTCGTTGGAGGGAAGAAGAAGTCTTTCAGTGTTTATTTAGTTGATTGAAAAAATTGCTCTCTATTTACTTTATTTGTAAGAGAGTATGATATCTATCCTACTGTTAAAGGGAAAACCCGTGGAGCAGAAAGAATTATTATCGGAGATGATGGTTCTGTCTGGTATACAGATAATCATATAAATCATTTATCAGAGTGAGGCAGGGAATACTATGAGTGAGCTACAAGACCTAATATCTATCTTTCGAAAGCAGAATATTTGCATAGAAGATGGGTTAACACAAAATGAAATTAAGGAGTTGGAAGAGCTATATCAGGTTAAGTTTTCAAAAGATTGGATAGATTTTTATAGTCAAATACTTCCTATAGGAGAAGGATTTTATAACTGGCGGGACAAAGGTGTTGAAAATGTTCAATTTATAAAAGAAATTTTTTTAAAACCTTATGAGGATATAGTGGCTTGTTATGAGGAGATTGAATGGAATGATATTTTGGGGGTAGAGCCACGAAGTTCGCAAGATAAGCGAATGAAAATTAGAACCCTTTTGGAAAAGGCACCTCGTTTAATCCCTATTTATGGGCACCGATACTTACCGATTATGGAAATTGCTGCACCTATCTTATCTATCCATGATATCGATATCATTTGCTATGGTGAGAACTTGTTTGATTATTTTTTCGTAGAATTTGGTTTAAAAAAATATAAAGCGATAAGTTTTGAACGAGTGGCATATGTTCCATTTTGGATGGACGAATTGTATTAAAAATTAATATTTTGACAGGATTTGCCAAAAGTTAAAATGACGCCAAGCTACTCAAGGGATGAACAATGCTTGGGAACAAGTCAAGGCGACAGGACAATCCGTCACCCGAGAAGCTCAGAATATTGAACGCAATTGGACAAAATCCTTAGAGGAAACCATTCGCCATGTCTGCGACCCGAAAGCCACTAAGGCAAAAGATACAGGGGTATCTCCTAAACCTGTCAGCTTTGGAGGGGGAGGAGTTGCCAGCTGGGATAGCACGAGTGGCACAAGTTCTCGTTATCAGTCGAATGCCTCTACCCATAAAGAATACGATGTGAATTCAAAAATTGCTGGCTTAGATCGTGATGCGGAGAGATTCGTCTATGGGAGTGATGGGAGTGTATATTATAGTGATAGACATTACCAAGGATTTGTAAAGGTGGAATAAGATGAACATATTTTGTCAAATAACAGAACAGGAAAAAAAAGTATTGATGCAACGGCTTCCTGTGAAATATATTTTTCTCATCGATGGAAGAAGGCTACAAACTAAATTAGATGCATTTAATATTCTGAGGTCACTTTTTGATATTCCTGATTTAATTTACGAAAATTGGGATGCCCTACGAGATCGCTTACAACGGGACTATTGTATTTGCTATGAAAAAGTATACCTATTTATTGAAAATACGGATGAATTATTGTTGTGTGATGAAGTAAGTAGACAGATTTTATTAGATATTCTAAAAGATACTGTTGAGTGGTGGGATGGCGATGTTGAAAAATATGTCGTTGGAGGGAGGAAGAAGTCTTTCAATGTTTATTTAGTTGATTGAAAAATTTTTCGTATCCCTTACATCACAGCCTAGGAGGTAGATTTGAAAACCCTGAAGATACTAATAGGAATTTTATCTATTCCTGTGATTGTTGTAGTAGGTTGGTATATGGTTACGTATACTAGCTTAAAGAACCCGATAGATGAGATGATTTATTCGGAAGTCACTCGCTTTAAAATCATTGACTTACCTCGTTATAGCCAAGTGGTAAATAGCGATACATCTTATGATTTACGAGATGATGGTAGTTTTACTTTTTTAGGCTATGCGTTGAATAATTTACAGCCGAATGAACATGTTAGCATCTACGTAGATAATCTAAAACAATTTGTGCTCTCCTATCAACTGTCGTTAAAGGATAATCAAATCCTATTTATTGAGAATGTTTATGAGGAAAGGAGAAAAATAAAACAGTATATATATATCTTGACTGAAGATGGAGAGAACAAGATAGATATGTCAAAAGAGTTTTTTCACATTCTTTCAGCAAATGGATTTGATAAAATATGGCTTAAAAATAAATCGGAGTTAGTCTTCCATGAGATATTATTACAACCTTGGTTTGAAAAAGGAAGTCGGCGCTATTCTTTTGAACATTTGGGTAATTTGAAGATAGAAGAATCAGATTTACTGAAATAGTTACAGATAGTTTTATTCCTTTCTGAGAAATAAGTTTTTTTATTATGTAGAACATATTCCGTAAGATGCTGATTTTAGAACCAAATCACTATCTAGAAGTTCCAGATTTTGGAACTTTTTTTCTCTGTCTACTTATTGGGTGGTTTGATATCGAAGATACATAAATGTTATCCTTTTATGTTAATTTCTCTGAGGTGGGAGAGGAGGCTAGATTATTTTGATACTCAATAAACATCAAAAGTAGACTAGCTTTCATAATTAAGAATTGTGAAAGCTTGGAAATGAGAGTAGCACCGCTCATTTCCTTATAATATAATCGAAGCCGAAGGTAGAACTGGCGTTCACCAAGGCAAGGTGACGAAGTATCCTTTTGATTTTTAAAGAGTATAAGTTTAACAAAAGAATTACTACCCCTTTATATAGAATTGATAATTTATTGTTAGACTGAAAGTGGGCAAATTCACAAATGGTTTATTTGAGGGATAGCGTTCAAATAAACCAAGCCTGCTACCATTAAATCGTTTATGAAAAAGAGGGGATAAAATGTTAAAAAGAACGTTTTTCATTACACTTGCCACCTTGGCATTAGCTGGCTGTAGCAATCAAGGATCTGTAGAAAAAAGTGTAGAGGATTTAAATCATCTTTCCCTTGAAGAGCTCGTAGTAAAAGCCAAAGAAGAAGGGGAAGTAAATTCATTAGGAATGCCGGATAGTTGGGCGAATTGGAAAGAAACATGGGCAGATATAAAGGAGCAGTATCAGATAGAACATAGTGATACAGATATGTCTTCGGCAGAGGAGTTAGCCAAATTTGAAAATGAGAAGAAAAATGCTTCTGGGGATATCGGAGATGTAGGGATAGCCTTTGGTTCCTTGGCTGTTGAGAGAGATTTGGTTCTAGGCTATAAAACCTCGTATTTTGATGATATTCCTGAATGGGCAAGGGATAAAGATGGCAAGTGGGTGATTGGCTATACTGGGACCATGGCATTCATGAGCGATAGGAAAACGGTCAAGGAGGCTCCGAAATCTTGGAAAGATATCAAGAATGGTGATTTTAAGGTCACCATCGGTGATGTTGAAAAAGCCAATCAGGCTCAGTTTGCTGTTTTAGCAGCAAGTTATGCCTTTGGTGGAGATGAAAAGAACCTACAGCCGGGGATTGACTTTTTTAAAAAATTGGCAGAGGAAGGACGTTTAGTCACCACCTCTCCAGATCTTGCTACCATTGAAAAGGGAGAGCATGAGGTCGTACTGATATGGGATTTTAATGCCTTAAATTATCGGGATCAAATTGATAGGAGTAGATTTGATGTCACGATACCAGAGGATAGATCAGTCATCAGTGGATATGCAACGATTATCAATAAACATGCTAAGAATCCGCACGCTGCAGCTTTAACTCGTGAGTTTATTCTATCTGATGAGGGACAGGATAACTTGGCAAAAGGCTATGCAAGACCGATTCGAGCGAATGCAAAGATTTCAGAAGAAGCAAAAGATAAACTCTTGCCGGATGTGATGTATAAAAATGCAACTCCTGTAAAAGATGCTGAGGCTTGGAATGAAACCTTAAAAGAATTACCCCAAAAATGGCAGGAAGAAATTTCTCCATTGATACAATAAGAGTGTTTGGATGGCGTATAGCACTTGGCGGTTTGTCAGGAGGGAGATTGTGAAAGAAAAGTCACTATTTATTGTCACAATTAGTATCTTATTTCTTTTTATAGCTACATTTTTAGTGTATCCGTTTTTCATCATGTTGCTGAATAGCTTTCAAACCAATGCACAAGATACCTTTAGCTTAGGAAATTATATGGAAATTTTTTCAAAATCAATCTATGTAACTTCCTTTTTAAATTCGATTATCATTTCAGTGGTATCTAGTTTGTTTGCACTTATTTTAGCTGCTGTTTCAGTCAATGTTATCAAATTAAAGTCAAAAAAGTTTCAGAAAAATCTATTAGTGATGGCAAATCTAACCAGCAACTTTGCAGGGATTCCTCTCGCTTTTGCTTTTATTATTTTACTCGGAAATACAGGTGTTCTTATCTTATTAGATGAGTTACTTGGTTGGCACTTATTTGAGCATTTCAATTTATATAGTCGGGATGGCTTGTCACTGATTTATATCTATTTTCAACTGCCCTTAGGCATTATGCTATTGTATCCTGCATTTGATCATTTAGATCAGCATTGGAAAGCAGCGGCAGCGATTTTAGGGGCTAGTGACTTTCAGTATTGGAGGTACATAGGTTTACCCATTATGTTCCCTAGCTTAGTTGGTGTGTTTACCATTATGTTTGCAAATGCAATGGGAGCCTATGCTTCAGTATATGCTTTAACAGGTAGCACCTATAATATCTTATCTGTCCGTATTGGGACAACCGTATCTGGAGATGTTATTGCGAGACCTGAAATTGCTTCAACCTTATCGATTGTTCTGGCCTTCATTTTATTCATCAATATGTTGACAGGTGAGTGGTTAACGACTAAAGTGAGGAGAAATGCGAAATGAAAAAATCCATCAAATCTCTTAGTTTACTCCTATCTTGTCTGTACTTGATCATTCCCTTGCTTGCGACTATCGTCTATTCCCTCTCTAGCAATTGGAGCCATAGTATCTTACCAGAAAGTCTGACCCTTAAATGGTATGGTACGTTATTTTTTAATGTTGATTTTCTTCAATCCATGCTCCATTCGATTCTGTTAGTTGGAGGCGTTGTAAGCATCGCAGTTTTTATCATGGTTCCTGCCATCTACGGCATTGTCCTTTTTTATCCAAAATTAGAGAGAGTGATAAAATGGTCCATCATCGGAAGTTATGCAATGCCTGGGGTTATTTTAAGTGTAGGATTGCTCAAAGCCTATTCAAATAGCCCTATTCCGATGCTTTTTGTTGTGGTCGGTGCCTATTTCACAAGCGTCTTGCCGTTTATGTATCAAGGTATTCGAAATAGTCTGAGAAATATAAACGTTATCCAATTAAACGAAGCAGCTGAAGTACTGGGAGCTAGTAAAATGATAGCATTTAAAAGCATCATTCTCCCGAGTATTATGCAGGGCGTCAAGGTTTCTGCCTTATTAAGCTTTTCTGTTCTATTTGGTGAGTTTGTTGTAATCAATATGCTACTAGGATCGAAATTTAAAACAGTACAAATCTTTTTGATGGAAAATATAAAGAAGAATGGTCATTTTTCAAGCGCCATTGTGGGCTGTTATTTCATTTTACTTGCAGTTGTTGCCTTAGCTGTTTTGAAAATGAAGTCTGGGCCTAAAGAGGAATAGTTGAATGAGTTATATACAGGTAAATCAATTAGTCAAAAAATTTAAGGATAAGGAAGTTTTAAAGTCCTTGAATTTAAAGGTTCAAGAAAGAAGCATAACGACCTTACTGGGACCAAGTGGTTGCGGTAAAAGTACCTTACTTCGTAGCATTGTCGGTCTTCATACGATTGACGGCGGTACGATTCTGATCGATGGCAAAAGGGTGGATCAATTACCGCCAAAGGAACGAAAAATCGGAATGGTATTTCAAAATTATGCCCTCTTTCCCAATATGACGGTTCAAGATAATATTCGTTTTGGACTAGATATGAAAAAAGTGGATAAAAACATAGCGAATGAATCCGTAAAAGAAATCATTCAGCTGGTTGGACTTGAGGGCAAAGAAACAGCCTACCCAAGGGAACTTTCGGGAGGTCAGCAGCAACGGGTAGCCCTAGCGCGGGCCTTGGTGACAAAGCCGAAAGTTCTTCTATTAGATGAACCACTGAGTGCCTTAGATGCCCAAATCAGAAAGAATATTCAAAAATTGCTAAGGCGCTTGCAGTATGAACTAGGCATCACCATGATTTTGGTCACCCATGACCAAGAAGAGGCAATGGCTTTAAGCGATTATATCTATATTTTAAAAGACGGCTGTATTGCTCAAGAAGGGGAGCCTAATGACATCTATAAACATCCTAAATCAGAGTTTATCGCAAAGTTCATTGGTAGCTATAATTTGCTTAATAGTGAGGCTTTTTATGAAATTTTTAAATCTCCGTTAAAGGATGCCTCCTTTGTAGCGATTCGACCGGAGATTTTCAGCCCTGAACCGCTGGAAAATGCCTTTCAAATTGAGGGGGAGATTAGGAATCGTTCCATGTTAGGGTCAATTGTGAGGTATGATATCCAAATAGGCAATCAAATGATTTATTTAGATCGCCTAAATCGCTCGTATCAGCAACTTGATGCAGAAAATAAGATTATTCTCTATGTCAAAGAAGAAGACATGGTGAAAATCTAGTCATGATGCAAACGGCGAAGTTCCTTACAAACCAAGGAATTTAAGAATAAAGGAGAATAGATGTTTAAAATTCTTCAATTAACCGACTTACATTTCGGGGAAATCGATAAAGAGTCTCATCAGAAAGATGAGGCAACAAAAATGCTGATCACTCGACTGGTTCAGGAGCATTCTCCCCATTTCATAGCAATTACAGGTGATGTTATTTGGAGTTTGGCTCCTAAAAGTATTTGTACATTTAGGGAGGTTCTGTCTTTTATAGATGCCTTTCAGATTCCATTTGCAGTAACATTTGGCAATCATGATGCAGAGGCTGATTTTGATCGAAATGTACTAAACGGTATCCTATTGGAGCAGCCTCATTTTAGCCAGCCTACATCATTCTTTAATAGCAATGGTCGTTTGAATTACTATCTTGAGTTTCAAGAAGGTGGGATTGCTCATCGATTATACTTTATGGACTCGGGAGATTATGATGTCCACCAGTTTGGTGACTATGATTTTATACAGCATGATCAAATAGAGTGGCTTGTTGAACATGAAAAGGGATTTGAAGGGGTCAGTCAGTTGTTTATCCATATTCCCATTCAGGAGTATAGCCAGGCAAAGCAATTAGGATGGGCAATCGGAAATCAAGATGAAGAAGTCAATCATTCGGGATTGAATACGGGTCTCTTTAGCCACATCTACCTTCATACAAACATCAAGGCAATCTATTGTGGCCACGACCATGACAATGACTTTTCAGCTGATTATTTTGGAATCAAACTCCACTATGGGCGTGTGACAGGCTTTAATACCTATGGTTCATTAGAAAGAGGCGCACGTCTGATTCTAATGGACAAAGAAAGGATTGAATCATTCATAGTGGAATAGACAGTAGGGTAGCTTCGTTTTAAAATAGCGTGGACGAATAAAGTAATACCTAGCAAAAACTATAAAAACAGACGCTTGGCATTTCCCTCTAAAATCCTATAGAAAACACTCCTGGTTCTAGTTTGTACTAGCGTTAACAGGAGTGTTTTTTACGATGAGGATTTGCAAGGTTTTAAAAGATAGGAAAAGGATGATTGTATTTTATTTTCCTATTTTTTATCTACCCTTTTCGCTTTATCTCTCCATGAGGAAAGTAGCTTCCTTCAGGCATATCATTAATGATAACATGGATCGCTTCTTTGGGGGCTTTAGTCGTGCGAGAGACGACTTCGGTCACTTCACGCGCAAGTCGGATTTTTTGTTCTTCGGTACGCCCTTCAAATAAATCAATTCGTACAAACGGCATAAGATTCTCCTTTTTCTTTGTTAGGACTAGTATAGCACATTGATCGCAAATAAAATAGCCGAACGGAAGCGTTTTTTTCCTTTTCTCTAGTACCGCATTTTCTGAATTTATGGTAGAATGGAATGAAATCAGTTTGATAGATTGGAAAGAAAAAGTGGCTCAATTTTATTTTAAATATGGCTCCATGAATTCTGGCAAGACCATTGAAATTTTAAAGGTGGCACACAATTATGAGGAGCAGGGCAAGAATGTCGTCATCATGACCTCTGCCCTTGATACACGTGCAGGTGTAGGAATTGTTGCAAGTCGTATTGGCATGCAGCGAGAAGCAGTTGCTATTACAGAAGAGATGAATGTCTACGATTATATTGCGAATTTAGCGTCAGAACCCTACTGTGTTCTGATTGATGAAGCCCAGTTTTTAACCAAGCAGCATGTCTATGATTTTGCCCGTGTGGTGGATGAACTGCATGTGCCAGTCATGGCGTTTGGTCTAAAAAATGATTTTCGCAATGAGCTATTTGAAGGCTCTAAGCACTTACTGCTACTAGCTGATAAATTGGACGAAATTAAGACCATCTGTCAATATTGCTCAAAAAAGGCTACCATGGTCTTGCGGATGGTGAATGGCGAACCGGTGTATGAGGGGGAGCAGATTCAAATCGGGGGAAATGAGACCTATGTCCCTGTGTGCCGTAGACACTATTTTAGACCAGAAAGATAGGAGGGATTCACTACCGTTACTGGTAGAGAATGTTTAGCTGATTTTATGACTGATAATGAGCATCATACTTTTCCTATCACTTGAAAGAATAAGTGACAATCTTGTTTGGTTTAGAAAAAGGTATGTTAGAAAGGAATGGAACACGCCCTAAAAGTTGCGGAAAAAAGATAGACTGCTGTACGTGTGGCACTCGCCATTAGTCTCCTATTTTTCTCTTGTTTTCTTTACGGGCTTTGTATCTTATTATGAATATTTATGATCAATTACAGGCGGTAGAAGACCGCTATGAAGAGCTTGGAGAATTGCTAAGCGACCCAGATGTGGTCAGCGATACCAAGCGTTTTATGGACCTATCAAAGGAAGAAGCAGCTACCCGTGACACGGTGACAGCTTATCGAGAGTATAAAAAAGTCCTTCAAACGATTGTAGACGCAGAAGAAATGATTAAGGACGCCTCTGGTGATGCGGACTTGGAAGAAATGGCAAAGGAAGAGCTTAAGGAAGCCAAGGCTGATAAGGAAAGGTATGAAGAAAAATTGAAGATTTTGCTTCTACCAAAGGATCCAAATGATGACAAAAATATCATCTTAGAGATTCGTGGAGCAGCTGGTGGAGATGAGGCGGCCCTCTTTGCAGGAGATTTGCTGACCATGTATCAGAAATTTGCAGAAAGTCAGGGCTGGCGTTTTGAAGTCATGGAAGCGTCTTACAATGGTGTTGGTGGTATCAAAGAGGTCGTTGCCATGGTATCTGGTCAATCCGTTTATTCTAAATTGAAGTATGAATCAGGTGCTCATCGGGTGCAACGTGTGCCTGTGACGGAGAGCCAAGGGCGGGTCCATACCTCAACGGCAACGGTTTTGATTATGCCAGAAATCGAGGAAGTCGAATATGATATTGACCCTAAAGACTTGCGGGTTGATATTTATCATGCTTCTGGTGCAGGTGGTCAGAACGTCAATAAGGTTGCAACTGCTGTACGGATTGTCCATCTGCCAACCAATATCAAGGTTGAGATGCAAGAAGAGCGAACCCAGCAAAAGAATCGGGACAAGGCAATGAAGGTTATTCGAGCGCGTGTAGCGGATCACTTTGCACAAATTGCTCAAGATGAGCAAGATGCAGAGCGTAAATCAACCATTGGTACAGGAGATCGCTCAGAACGGATTCGGACCTATAATTTCCCTCAAAACCGCGTAACGGACCACCGCATTGGCCTAACCTTACAAAAGCTAGATACGATTCTCTCTGGAAAAATGGATGAAGTCATCGATGCCTTGGTGCTCTATGATCAAACACAGAAATTAGAAGAGTTAAATAAATAATGAACTACGCGCAATTGTTTTCACACTACGAAAGCAGATTGGAGGAGCTGGGAGAAGAGCCTGAAAGCCTAACCTATGTCTTTCGGGAATTGAAAAACGTCAGTCTGACAGAATTTGTGTTGCTGTTAACCCAAGAAGTGGCAGCAGAAGATCAAGCCTTGTTAGCAGCTATCTTCCAACAGTTATCCCATCATTATCCAGCCCAATATATTGTCGGCAAGGTCACATTTCATGGTCTCGACTTGAAGGTAGACCCGCGTGTACTGATTCCCCGTCCGGAGACAGAGGAGTTGGTTCAGTTGATCGAAGCTGAAAATCCTACAGAGAATCTTTCGGTCCTAGACCTTGGTACAGGAAGTGGTGCGATTGCAATCAGCCTTGCCCATAGCAAGCCAAGTTGGCGCGTGACGGCTTCAGATATTTCAGCAGATGCCCTTGCGCTTGCAAAGGAAAATGCGCAAGACCAGCAGGTTCAGGTGCACTTTATCCAATCAGATGTCTGGCAGGAAGTCACAGGAAGATATGACATCATTGTTTCCAATCCTCCTTATATTGCTCGAGAAGATGAAGCTGAGGTCGGTTTAAATGTCCTTTACTCTGAACCTCATATCGCCTTATTTGCAGCAGAAAACGGGCTTGCCCTGTATCGCCAAATTGCGGCAGGAGCAGCAGAATTTCTAGCTGAAAAAGGAAAAATCTATCTTGAAATTGGCTATAAGCAAGGTGAAAGAGTTCGTGAACTCTTTCAAAATACTCCAGCCTTTTCAGAGAAGCGTATCCGTGTCTTAAAAGATCAATTTGGACAAGATAGAATGGTGGTGATTGATCATGGATAGGATTGTAGAGCGGTTAAAAAATGGTGGGGGAGTGGTTCTACCGACGGAGACTGTTTACGGTTTATTTGGACGAGCCTTAGATGAAAAAGCTGTCCAATATATCTATGAACTCAAGCAACGCCCGCTCGATAAGGCAATGAATCTGAATGTCGCAACTTTAGAGGATATGCTCGCCTTTTCAAAGGAGCAACCAGCTTGGCTAGACAAGCTCTTTCAGACCTTCTTGCCAGGTCCCTTAACCATTATTTTACAAGCAAATGAACAAGTCCCGCACTGGGTTAATTCTGGCATGAAAACCGTTGGCTTTCGTGTCCCTAGTCACCCGGTGACGCTCGACTTAATCCAAACATTTGGCCCTCTAATTGGACCATCTGCTAATCTCTCTGGGAGGACAAGTGGTGTCTTGTTTGACCAGATTATGCAGGACTTCCAAGGAGAGGTAATCGGGGTAAAAGACGATGACTTCCTAACCGGACGAGATTCAACGATTTTGGACTTGTCAGGGGAAAAAGCACGTATTTTACGCCAAGGCGCTATTACTCGCGAGGATCTTCTCGCCCGACTACCAGAACTCAAGTTTGAAGGAGAATATACATGATTTTTGATAAAGAAGATTACAAGGCTTATGATAAAGAAGTTTGGGATGCTATTTTCGCAGAAGAAAAGCGTCAGCAACACAATATTGAGTTGATTGCTTCAGAAAATGTCGTTTCAAAAGCGGTAATGGCAGCTCAAGGTTCGATTTTGACCAATAAATACGCAGAAGGCTATCCAAGTCGCCGTTATTATGGAGGAACCGAGTGTGTAGATGTCGTGGAAAGCCTAGCGATTGAACGGGCTAAAGAAATCTTTGGAGCTAAATTTGCCAATGTCCAACCGCATTCTGGTAGCCAAGCCAACTGTGCGGCTTACATGGCTTTGATTAAGCCGGGAGACACGGTCATGGGAATGGATTTAGCAGCTGGAGGACACCTCACCCATGGAGCAGCAGTCAGCTTTTCTGGTCAGACTTACAACTTTGTTGCTTATAATGTCGATAAGGAAACGGGCTTGCTAGACTATGATGCCCTTTTAGCTCAAGCCAAAGAAGTAGAGCCTAAGCTGATTGTTGCAGGAGCTTCTGCCTATTCACGGATCATTGATTTTGCAAAATTCCGGGAAATTGCGGACAGTGTCGGTGCTAAGTTGATGGTGGATATGGCGCATATCGCTGGACTTGTTGCCGCAGGCTTGCACCCCAATCCAGTCCCATACGCTCACATCACGACAACAACAACCCACAAAACCCTTCGGGGACCACGGGGTGGTCTTATTTTGACCAACGATGAAGACTTGGCAAAGAAAATCAATTCAGCGATTTTCCCTGGTATCCAAGGTGGTCCACTTGAGCATGTGATTGCTGCTAAAGCCGTTGCCTTTAAGGAAGTGTTGGACCCTGCATTTAAAGAATATGCTCAAAAGGTGATCGAAAATAGTAAAGCAATGGTGGATGTCTTCCTAGCCCATGATAAATTCCGTGTCATTACTGGTGGCACAGACAATCACCTCTTCCTTGTAGATGTCACTCAGGTAGTTGAAAATGGAAAAGTGGCTCAAAACCTCTTAGATGAAGTACACATTACCTTGAATAAAAACTCTATCCCATTTGAAACCTTGTCTCCATTTAAGACCAGCGGTATTCGCATTGGGTCTGCGGCGATCACAGCTCGTGGATTTGGTCCTGCTGAAGCCCGGAAGGTTGCCGAACTGACGATAAAAGCCTTGGAACATGCGGATAATGAAGCAGTTCTTGAAGAAGTGCGGCAGGAAGTTCGTGCTTTAACAGATGCTTTCCCCCTCTATGAGGCTTAATCTTCATGGATATTTATATTAAAGAAGCTGTTATTCATCAATTTAGTCCTGAAGATACAGAATTAGTTCTAGCGGATACTTTATTGACCATTACACCGAAGATTGAAGAGTATCTTCGTAAAAAGATTGAACGTTCCTATTCGGACGAGGCAAAAACGGGGCAATTAGGAGCTGAAAGCCCCTTTCTTGACCATCTGTCAGATGATTTACTATCCAGTTCAGTGGCTATTGCCCGCCTTTGGAAAGAAGAATTTTCTGTTTCTGAACATCTTAAAACCAATGATTTAGTCTTTATTCGCTTTGAAAAAAATGGCGTGGAACAATTTGCCTTTTTACGGATTTCCCTGCGGGAAAATCTGGTTCATGTCCATTCAGAAAGTGCCAGTCCCTTGAAACTCACGCAGAACAATCTTCCGAGTGCAGGAGCAGCGCCTGATGAAGCCTTGATTCTCAACTTACAAACCCATAAATACCATTTGATTGAAAAACGAATCAAGTACAATGGAGCTTTTTTGAATTATTTTTCAGACAATGTTTTACAAGATAGTCCAGCTACCTCTGCTAAGAAATCAATCAAGGCAGTTGAACAAACGGCTCAGAAAATTGCTGAACATTTCAATCAGGCAGATTTTCAGTTCCAATCAAAGGTCAAATCAGCTATTTTCAATCATTTGGAAGAAGACAATGAATTGTCACCTGAAAAATTGGCGAATCAATTATTTGATGATAATTTGACGGCACGTCTCAGTTTTGTAGATGAGCTAAAAGAGGTGATTCCAGAAAAGGTCAGCTTCGAAGAGATTGATAGTAGCCGACAATTAAAAAAATTTGAAAATCAAAAGTTATCTCTCTCAAATGGGATTGAATTGATTGTACCGACCACTATTTATGAAGATGCAGAATCTGTTGAATTTATCCAGAATGAGGACGGGACCTACTCCATTCTCATCAAGAATATAGAAGATATTAAGAGTAAGTAATATGAAAAAAGTAACAAGAACGATTGCCCTTGTCGTCCTTGTTTTTCTAGCTTATCAATTTTACAAGATCCACCAGGATATCAAGCAAGTGATGACTTATCAATCGATGGTGCAAGAAATCTTGGACGAAAATGACACCGAGGCTAATGAAGAATTGGTGCTAGCGATGATTTACACGGAAACGAAAGGGAAACAAGCTGATGTGATGCAGTCGAGTGAGTCTGCATCAGGATACGCTGATACGATTACAGACAGTAAAGAAAGTATTCGCCAAGGGGTAGAATATCTCAGTCAAAATCTCTCCTTGGCTGAAAAAGCCAATGTCGATGTCTGGACTGCTGTTCAGGCCTATAATTATGGTCCTGCCTATATTGATTATGTTACCCAGCACGGAGGGAAAAATACCATTGAGCTAGCGACGAATTATTCGAAAGAAGTCGTAGCACCTAGTCTTGGGAACACCACAGAAGAGACCTATACCTATTACCATCCCATTGCTCTCTTAAATGGTGGTAAACTCTATGTGAACGGTGGGAATATCTATTATTCTAGGCAGGTGCGCGTCAACGTTTATTTGATCCGCTTGATGAGCCTATTTGACTAAAAGAAAAAGAGTAAGGAAGCTATGTTTGTCTTTCCTTCTCTTTTTCTTTTGCTCAAAAAAATGGTATAATAATACCAAAGAAAAGGAGGTAAACATGGCACGATATGTACTGATTACCGGAGCAACAAGTGGTATAGGAAAAGCAATCGCCTACGCATTTGCAAAAAATCAAGATCATTTGATTATTACAGGACGAAGAGTAGAAAAACTGCGAGAAATTCAAACTGATTTAGCAAAAAGGTATGGTATTGATGTTTTCTCTTATCAAATGGATGTCATGCAGGCGGCAGAAGTGGCAACTGTTTGCCAGCAGATTTTAGACGATCTACCTCAGGTAGATATCTTGGTCAATAATGCCGGTCTAGCCCTGGGGCTTGAAAAATTTCATGAGTATGATGTAGATGATATGATGACGATGATTGACACCAACATAAAAGGGTGCCTGTATGTGACTCGTCAGATGTTGCCAACTATGGTCGCTAGAAATCAAGGGCATATTATTACGATTGGATCTACAGCAGGGATTTATGCCTATGCAGGAGCTGCAGTTTATGCTGCGACAAAATCAGCTGTCAAGGTCTTGGATGACGGGATCCGTATTGATACGATTGACAAACAAATCAAGGTGACAACGATTCAACCAGGGCTTGTTGAGACCGATTTTAGTCAGGTACGTTTCCATGGAGATAAGAATAGGGCGGCAAAGGTTTACCAAGGCATTGAAGCTTTACAGGCAGAAGATATTGCCGAGAGTGTCCTATTTGTTGCCAATCAACCTGCTCATGTACAGATTTCAGATATGACGATTATGGCGACCAAGCAAGCTACAGGATTTATGGTTCATAGAGAAGAGGAGGCTTGAGGAAAAAGAGGGCTATTCTATAGCGTTATACTCAATAAAAATCAAAAGTAGACTAGCTTTCACAATTCTGAATTGTGAAAGGTTGGAAATGAGAGTAGCACCGCTCATTTCCTTATAATCGAAGCCGAAGGTAGAACGAGCATTCACCAAGGCAAGTTGACCAAGTATCCTGTTGATTTTTAAAGAGTATTACTGACTAGAATAAGAAAAAGCTCTGCGTTTATAGAGCCTTTCTTATTCGTCCTGCTTTAGAGCCCCTGTTTCATAGAGTTGTGCAATCAGATTTTCCTGGGCATCTTGGGCAAATCCGAGTTCAGAGAGCAGGGCAACCATGGTGGCTTCAGAAATCCCCCTCTCTTTAGCAGAAGAAAGAGCTGTAAAGATACTTGAAATAACATAGTCAGCAATCTTACTGCTTTCTTCTACAGACATGGGTTCCTGATCAAGGGCTGAGAGTGTGCGATATTCCTTGTCGCGTTTTCCTGTTAGGTAGTCGACACTTACATGAAAGAAGATAGCTAAGTCTGTAATCTGCTCAAGACTTGGATCTAGTAAACCGCGTTCCCAACGTGAATAGGTTCCTTGTTTGATATTGAGCTCATTTGATAATTCCTGTTGTGTTAACTTGGCGCTCTTTCTTAGCTCCTTTAAGCGCTTGGGAAAGGGATTTTTACTCTTATCCATCTTCAACTCCATTTTTATTCATAATCGTATATTTTTGTTGACAAACAACATACGGATTGGTATAATATAAATATACTAATTGGTATACAATGTTATCCAAAGCTTGTAGGTTTATTTTACCATAAATCGGGCTAAATGCCTATGGGCAAATAAAGAGTTTGCTCAAAAGAATGTTGGCAAGAATATTGGAAACAGAAAAGGAGAGAGAAGATGGAATATAGCACTACCGAACCCCAGACATTGACGGATATTATCGGAAAATTGACAGAGTTAGAAATGGTTGGCTATATTATGTATTCGCCAAAATTAAAGAAAAGGATTCTCTTAACCAATGAAATGTATAATGAATTGGACAAGGAAGAGTTAGAACTCCACCAATCTCGTTATCAGGCTGTGATGCAAGCAACAGACTTAGTCAAAGAATTTCTGTCAGAAGAAAGAGCAGAATAGTCTGTCTGATTTTGGTAAAGTTGGCTAGACCTTGTCCCCAACAAGACCAAAGAGTAGCATGTAAGTATATTTTTGTAATTCCAATCGTTCCACTATTCAAAAATATGATATAGGGATAATAGAGTATCAAATGTGGATTAAATGCTACTTAACCTCCTACTTCTCAATACTTATAAAGTGAGAGATATTGTATTTTATTACTTCGCTCCCCCGTTTACGAGTTCCCAGAATCCATCATAGGATTACGGGAACTCGTTTTATGATAGGCTCCAATTTCGCCCAGCTTCTATACGTTTAGGAATCAGTTGATAGCTACAAAATAAGGAGCGAATGAAGTGAGTTTTTAAAGGTTATGGTTTAGGACAGGACTTATGTGGCTCAACATGCTATGTATACTTATTTTATTGGAATATCAAAGCCCTTAACTTTTTAGAAGTTAAGGGCTTGTTGACGTTTTTTGCTCGTTTTTTGATACCGAGGGTAAGCTATAACATATATCCTAGGCTCGGACTAAACGAATCCACTGGATTATCCTCGCTTTTTTGTTTCTAGGCTCGGGCTAAACGAATCCACTGGATTATCCTCGCTTTTTTGTTTCTAGGCTCGGGCTAAACGAATCCACTGGATTAGTTTACTCCCACTCAACAGTTGCGGGTGGTTTGCTGGTAATGTCATAGACGATACGGTTGACGTGGTCAACTTCGTTGACGATGCGGACTGAGATTTTTTGGAGAACTTCCCATGGGATTTTGGCAAAGTCTGCAGTCATACCATCGATAGAAGTAATGGCACGAATGGCAATGGTATAGTCGTAGGTCCGTCCATCTCCCATAACACCGACAGAACGGACACCGGTATTAACCGTAAAGTATTGCCAGATGTCTCGATCAAGACCTGCCTTAGCGATTTCTTCACGAAGAATAGCATCAGATTCACGAACAGTTTCTAATTTTTCCTCAGTGATTTCTCCCATCACACGAATAGCAAGACCTGGTCCTGGGAAGGGTTGGCGCCAGACAATTTCATCAGGCATGCCAAGCTCGGTCCCTAAAGCACGTACTTCGTCTTTATAGAGGGTATTGAGCGGTTCAATCAGCTTAAACTGCATATCTTCTGGTAGTCCGCCTACATTGTGGTGTGACTTAATGGTTTGGGCGGTATCGGTCCCAGATTCGATAACATCTGTATAGAGTGTTCCTTGGGCAAGAAATTCGACCCCAGTCAACTTGCTTGCTTCGTCGTCAAAAACATAGACAAATTCATTTCCGATAATTTTGCGTTTTTGCTCAGGATCCGATACCCCTGCCAATTTATCAAGGAAGCGTTTGGCAGCATCTGCCTTGACGATGTTCAAGCCAAATTTTCCACCCAACATGTCCATGACTTGTTCGGCTTCACCTTTACGAAGAAGACCATGGTCCACGAAGATACAGATGAGTTGGTCTCCGATTGCTTTTTGGAGCAGGACACCCACAACAGAGGAATCAACCCCTCCAGAAAGTCCGAGAAGAACCTTTTTATCACCAACTGTTTCACGGATTTTTGCAATTTGCATCTCGATAAAGTTATCCATTGACCAATCGCCTTTGGCACCACAAATATGGAGTGCAAAGTTGCGTAAAATATCATTTCCGTAAACAGAATGACGAACTTCTGGATGGAATTGGATACCGTAAATCTTCTTGTCAGGATTTTCAATCGCTGCATAAGGACAATCTGCTGAGGTTCCTGTACGGACAAAGTTGCTAGGAATTTCTGTTACGGCATCTCCATGGCTCATCAGTACAAGTTGCTCATCTGGTGTTCCTGCAAAGAGAGGAGAAGGAGTGTGGGAGAGTTCGGACTGCCCGTACTCACGATTTCCCGCATCACCGGCAGGCACCACTTTTCCACCTAACTTGTGGGTAATCAGCTGCATTCCATAGCAGATACCTAAAATTGGAATACCTAGTTCAAAAATTTCTGGGTCAATATCAAAGGATCCATCCTCATAAACAGAGTTAGGACCACCTGAGAGAACAATTCCGATAGGGTTGATATCACGGACTTCAGCGGCTGAAATCTTATGGCTCTTGAGTTCTGAAAATACCCCAATCTCACGAATACGGCGTGAAATAAGCTGATTGTACTGGCTACCATAGTCCAGAACAATGATTTTTTCGACGTCTTGGATTGTCATGTTAGTTCCTTTCTTTCATCTCAAAATATCAAATGACGTCTCTTATTTTATCATAAAAGCGAACAATTTGCAGTAAGAATGGTTAAAAAGATAGAAATTTGGTACAATAGAGAAATAAACAAAGAGGAGACGGTATGAAAGCTGCTTATATTGCCATTCATGATAAATTAAAAGAAGAAATTGACCGTGGAATTTGGAAAATTGGAGAACGCTTACCCAGCGAGCGGGACTTGGCAGATGAGTTTGGAGTATCGCGAATGACCCTGCGCCAAGGAATTACACTCTTGGTGGAAGAAGGGATTTTACAAAGAAAAGTTGGTTCAGGAACCTATGTAGCCAGTACCCGGGTACAAGAAAAAATGCGTGGAACCATGTCTTTTACCGATATTATTCAGCTTCAGGGTAAAACCCCGTCCAGTCAATTATTGTCCTATATCCGAACAAAGCCCAACGATAAAGAAATCAGTCAATTACATTTACAAGAGGGAGAGTATGTCGTGCGTATGGAACGTGTGCGTTTTGCAGATAAGGTTCCGGTCGTCTACGAAGTGGCAAGTATTCCGGAACGTTTGATCCATAATGTCAAAAAAAGCGATGTAACCAATCATTTTTTTAAAACCTTGACGGAAAATGGCTATCGTATCGGTAAAAGCCATCAAACCATTTACGCACGCTTAGCCAATGAGCGGGTAGCAAGGCACCTACAAATTGCGAAGAATCAGGCCATTTTAGCCCTGCGTCAGGTTTCTTACTTACAAGATGGGCAACCCTTTGAATATGTAAATAGTCAGTATGTCGGAGAACGGTTTGAGTTCTACTTGGAAAACAATTAGTTTGCATAATAAAAATTATGCAAACTAATCTTCGCTAACTAGATCTGAAACAATGGTAGGGACGGTATACACTAACCGGACAATCATCACGAAATCACAGTATTTTATGGGGTTCATTAAAACCACTTTTACAAAGAACCATAGCAGAGGACACATCTTTAGCTGCTCTCTGGTTTTTTTATGGTGATTTTCCATGCTTGCCTCTCTTTTACTCAGTGAATGATGATAGGTCAGTAGAACTTTATCCTGTGGCAAAAATTTGGTATAATAAAAGACATGGAAATTGAAAAAACAAATCGGATGAATGCCTTGTTCGAATTTTATGCGGCACTCTTGACCGATAAACAGATGAATTATATCGAACTTTACTATGCTGATGATTATAGCCTAGCTGAAATTGCTGAAGAATTTCAGGTCAGTCGTCAGGCAGTATATGACAATATCAAGCGGACGGAGAAGATTTTAGAAGATTACGAGAAGAAATTGCACATGTATTCGGACTATATTGTCCGTAGTCAAATCTTTGACCAAATCCTCGAACGCTACCCAGCAGATCACTTTTTGCAGGAACAAATCACTATTTTAACTAGTATTGACAATAGAGACTAAAAGGAGAATACCATGGCTTTTGAAAGTTTAACGGAACGTTTACAAACTGTCTTTAAAAATCTACGTCGCAAGGGGAAAATCAGCGAGAGCGACGTCCAAGAGGCAACCAAAGAAATCCGACTAGCCCTTCTTGAAGCAGACGTTGCACTTCCAGTTGTAAAGGACTTTATCAAGAAGGTTCGCGAGCGGGCTGTCGGTCATGAAGTGATTGAGACCTTGAATCCTGCCCAGCAAATTATCAAGATTGTCGATGAGGAATTGACAGCAATCTTGGGATCTGATACAGCAGAAATAATCAAATCACCAAAGATTCCGACCATTATTATGATGGTTGGTTTGCAAGGGGCGGGTAAAACGACCTTTGCAGGAAAATTAGCCAACAAGCTCAAAAAAGAAGAAGATGCTCGTCCTTTACTAATAGCAGCAGATATCTACCGTCCGGCGGCTATCGACCAGTTGAAAACCTTGGGACAAGGGATTGACGTCCCTGTCTTTGAGCTAGGAACGGGTGTCCCAGCAGTTGAGATTGTGAAACAAGGTCTTGAAGTGGCAAGACGAGACAAGCATGATTATGTCTTGATTGATACAGCAGGACGCTTACAAATTGATGAAGTGCTGATGCGGGAACTGCGTGATGTCAAGGCACTTGCTCAGCCTAATGAAGTCCTTCTTGTGGTTGATGCCATGATTGGACAGGAAGCCGCGAATGTCGCTCGTGAATTTAACGACCAGTTAGAAGTAACTGGGGTGATTTTGACCAAGATTGATGGGGATACCCGTGGAGGGGCAGCGCTCTCTGTTCGTCATATTACTGGTAAGCCGATCAAATTCACAGGGACAGGCGAAAAAATCACAGACATTGAAACCTTCCATCCAGATCGTATGTCTAGCCGTATCCTCGGTATGGGGGATATGCTGACCCTGATTGAAAAGGCTTCTCAAGAATACGATGAGAAAAAATCGCTTGAACTTGCAGAAAAAATGCGGGAAAATACCTTTGATTTCAACGATTTTATCGACCAGTTGGATCAAGTTCAAAATATGGGGCCGATGGAAGATTTGCTTAAAATGCTTCCGGGTATGGCAGGTAATCCTGCTCTGGCTAATTTGAAGATAGACGAGCGGGAAATCGCTCGAAAACGGGCTATTGTATCCTCAATGACACCTGCAGAGCGTGAAAATCCTGACCTATTGAGTCCAAGCCGGCGCCGGCGAATCGCTAGTGGTTCTGGAAATACCTTTATCGAAGTCAATAAATTCATCAAGGATTTTAATCAGGCCAAATCCATGATGCAAGGTGTCATGTCTGGTGATATGAACAAGATGATGAAGCAAATGGGAATAAACCCCAATAATCTTCCGAAAAATCTGCCCAATAACCTAGATCTTTCTGCCCTTGATAGTATGATGGTCCAAGGTGGAATGCCTGATTTATCTGGCCTAGGTGGCGCTGGTATGCCAGACATGAACCAGATGTTTGGCGGTGGATTGAAGGGGAAAATCGGAGAATTTGCGATGAAACAGTCCATGAAACGCATGGCAAATAAAATGAAGAAAGCGAAAAAGAAGAGAAAATAATTCTCTTCTTTTGATATAAATGATTATGAAAACACTCAAGAAAAAATGCCTCGAGCTATTCATCTACACGATGCTCCTTCTGCTAGCAGTGCTAGGCATTCGTTTTTTACTCTTTCCTGCATTGGGAACATTCCTTGAAACAGCCTCCCCCTGGTATCAGGAAAAGGTGGCAGTTTCAAAGCGAAATCAAGTTCAAGATGCCTTTTCTGGTGTATTGGGGTCTAGGGTAGATACGATTCCCAAGGATAGCCTTTCTGGTTGGTTCAGTAGCAAAGAGTACAAAGAAATTGATTTTTATATTCCAAAATTAAGCAATACGTCCACCCTATTTCGAGACGACCAATACCGTGATCTGCTAAAAGATACCCTAATTGCCTCTATTCATACCGAAAATATTGAAGATCAGACCGAGCACTTTAAATTGTTTTATAATGGAGCAACAATTGCCACTTGGTCAAATGGTCGTCAGGTATCTACTTTTCGGACCATTCCAGCAGAAGCAAGGAAAGAAGTAGAAGAAGACTTGCAGAAAACCTTAGCCGCTCAAAAAAAGATAAGGTTTCAGCGCTGGGATTTTCTCTTTGGAAAGGAAAGGGTTGAATTTAGCTATGATGCGATGGAGGAACGCATCTATCTAGAGGGGCATTTTCTCAGTCCAAAGGGCATGTTTGATAAGGAAAGCTACCAGCTAAAAGCTCGCTATCAGAAAATCAATGGCAAGTGGCAGTTAGAAACAGATAGCCTGGAGGTAGAAAAAGATGACTAAGCAGCAAAAAAGGTGGCTTTGTGTCGTTACCATCGTTTTTATGACTATCGGCATGGCTTTTACCAACTATACGAGGCATGTTGCTTTGCGGGAAGAATTGGATTTAAGGGGAACCTTTGAAAATGTTCCAGGGGTGGAGATTCGAACAACTCAAAGTAGTTTCTTTTCCAAGAAACCGTATCAGCGAATCATTATCCGCATTCCTTCCTTAGCTTCCGCAAATGATGATCTAAGTCGAAATACCCTTTTATCAAGGAAAAATGCTGATTTGGTCAATAAGGTGATTGATCGTGAACAGTTGGATAAGGGCTTTGCACTTTGGCTCAGCCGAATCTTTGATAAAGAAAAGGCATCCCGCTATACAGATGTTATCGAAATCTGGTACCGGGATGATAAGATTATCGAGGAACATTATTAGTGAAATCTTAAACAGTTTACGTAATATATATTACGTAAACTGTTTTTCTGATTAACAAAGCTATTGTTTTCATTCAAGTAAAATCATTGCTTTTTATATTTTTATTGACAAAATAAAGGAAAGCCCTTACAATGTAGATATTAATATAACAATTATATCTTCTAACATAAGGCTTTTTAAATAAAGATAGGGAGGAAAAAGAGCAAGGTCACTTGAAAAGTTTTGTGATTAGAAAAAGGGAGTTCATAATGAAAAAATTTTTCTTGCAAAAGAAATGCACCTATAGTCTACGTAAGGCTACTGTAGGAGTGTGTTCTGTTTTGATTGGCTTTAGTTTTTTCAGCGAACGGGCGAGCGCTCAAGAAACTGTTGAAACAGGAAACACCAGATCTGCTCAATCACTTGTAGAGACTAGGCCAGAATCCTTAACAGAAAATGCCCCTAGCTCAGAAACAGAAATAAATGAAGCTAGCGAAGTAGATCCGTCATCCATATCAGAAAATGTAGAACACATGGAAAAGCCATTAAAAGAGGATTTGAATCCTTCTACAGTTGAAGCTAAAGAGAGCGATAAGGCAGAGGAGCTGCCTAGTTCAGAAGCAAGCTCAAGGGAAGCAAGCGAGAGTGGTTTACAGGATGGATCTAAATTGGAAGTCGGTCAGACTCCTCCCCCATCTTCTAGTCTATCGACAGATTCTAGCCCTACAGCAAGCCAGCCGATAGCTTCAAATGCTACTAGTCTATCACCAACGGATTCTAAACCTCTTGTCAGAAAGCCTCGTGCAGCAGAAGCGAGCCAAGGAGCAGAAACTTCAACAACTTCTCCAGAAGTATGGCAAAAAGTCCATTATTACAATGAAAAAGATAAAAAAGTTCAGTTCGATAATGATTGGAAGTTTAGCCTAGGTGATCGGGTCGGTGCGTCAACTCCAACGTATGACGATTCGAGTTGGAAACTTCTCAATCTGCCCCATGATTTTAGCCTCAGTCAAGATTATACGACAACAGGCGAAGCAGAGAGCGGTTATAAGCCTGGGGGGATTGGCTGGTATCGGAAGTCCTTTTCAATTGGAGAAGAAGCAGCCAAAGGTCGGGTTAGTCTGGATTTTGATGGGGCTTACATGGAGACCGAGGTCTTTATCAATGGTCAATCTTTAGGAGTTCACCCTAACGGTTATACGTCTTTTAGTTTTGATCTGACTGACTATATCAAACCGCATCAAGAAAATGTACTAGCCGTTAAGGTTGTGAATAATCTACCTAGCTCTCGTTGGTACTCTGGAAGTGGGATTTATCGCTCTGTTCACTTGAATTTTGAACCGGCTATTCACTTGGCTCAATATGGTGTTGTTATGAAAACACCAGATTTAGCGACGACCTATGAGTCAGATAAGGGAAGCCAGGTTATAGTTGAAACGAAGGTTCTTAACCAAGGAACAGAAACTGGGGCGATTGCAGTTCAATCTAGTCTTTTTAAACGAAATAGTGATGGTAGTTTAGGGGAAAAAGTTGCGGAGTCTATCAAGTCCACTTTGACAGCAGTTGCAGCACAGCAAGAAGCTACGATAAGCAATCAATTCCGTATAATTCGACCAGACTTATGGTCTTTAGAAAACCCAAATCTTTATATTTTACGAACAGATATTTATAAAAATGATGAGAAAATTCAGTCTAGAGATCAAGAAGTTGGTTTTCGTTTCACTTCATTTGATAGCAATACTGGTTTTACATTAAATGGTAAAGCGATAAAGTTAAAAGGTGTTTCCATGCACCATGATCAAGGTTCCCTGGGTTCAGCAGCTTACTATGATGCAATTGAACGTCAATTTGATATCTTAAAAGGTATGGGGGCTAACGCTGTTCGGGTCACTCATAACCCGGCAGCTCGTGTCATGAAAGACATAGCCAATCGCAAGGGGATGCTCCTTATTGATGAAGCATTTGACACATGGCATTACGCTAAGAATGGAAATAGCAATGACTATGCAAAATGGTTTAATGTCAAAATTGGTGAGAATGTTAAGGGCTTGGCAAATGCTAAAGCAGATCAAACTTGGGCTGAGTACCATTTGAAGCAGATGGTTAAGAGTGGTATCAATGACCCATCTATTATCATGTGGTCAACTGGTAATGAGGTAATGGAAGGCTTCTCAGGAAATGTTTCCCATTATCCTCAAGTCATTACTCAGTTAATCAATTGGATAGCAGAAGTAGATGATTCTCGACCTGCCACTCTAGGAGATAATAAGTTAAAGGACAAGTGGCAAGAGTCCATCGGTATGGCAAACGCCCTTAGCCAACATGCTGGCCAGAAAGGAATTGTCGGTTATAACTATGCGGACGGTCGAAAGTATGATGAGGGGCATCGTGAACATCCAGAGTGGATTATCTATGGTTCGGAGACAGCTTCAGCAGTCAATAGTCGAGGTGTCTATAATATTAAAGGGAACACAAGACGCTCGGATAAACAACTGACTTCTTATGACCAAAGTGCTGTTGGTTGGGGACATGTAGCCAGCCAAGCTTGGTACGATGTCATTACACGTGACTTTGTAGCAGGGGAGTTTGTTTGGACTGGATTTGACTATTTAGGAGAGCCAACTCCTTGGAATGGGGTTGGATCAGGTTCTGTCGGAGCTTGGCCTGCGCCTAAGAGTTCTTATTTTGGGATCATTGATACAGCAGGATTTCCAAAAGATTCCTACTATTTCTACAGAAGCCAGTGGAATGATCGCGATACGACTCTCCACCTCCTTCCAGGAACCTGGCAAGAATCTGCTCTTGCAAAAGATGGGCAAAATCAAGTGGAAGTAGTAGTTTATTCCAATGCGGCCAAGGTCAAATTGCTTCATATTGATGAAAATGGTCAAGAGACTGATTTAGGTACAAAAGAATTTACCAAGCAACAGACAGCAGCAGGTCATAGTTACCAAATTTACACTGGTTCTGACAAGAAACCAAATGAACATCAAAACCTTTACTTAACCTGGAACGTTCCCTATCGTGCTGGAAAATTAAAGGCTATTGCCTATGATGCCAACAATCAAGAAATCGTCCATACAGTAGGAACCAAGGAAGTAACTGGCTTTTCTACCGCCCATCATTTGCTTGCCAAAACTGTCAAGAAACCAAGTACAGTGACAGATAAGTCTTTGGAATATATTGAGATTGATGTCTTAGATGCGGAAGGACGACCTGTTGTGACGGCTGATAATCGGGTTGCTATTACAGTAGAAGGACCTGCTCGATTAGTAGCCATGGATAATGGAAATGCAGTAGATCATCAGTCCTATCAAGAAAGCAATCGAAAAGCTCATGCCGGAAAAGTCTTGGCTATTATACAGATGACAGGCGAAAGTGGTGAGGTGCGCATCCTTGCTAGTTCTGAAGGGTTGGAATCAGCCCAGTTGAATTTTTCTGTTCAAGGAAGCACAGAAAAAGACAGCACTGTCTTAGATAGCTACCTAGCCTCTAAGACCATTTATCTGAAAAAAGGAAGCTCTTTACAACTCCCACAAACGGTGCGCTTGCGTTATCAAGATGGCAGTGAGGGTGAGAAAGCCTTGACCTTCAATCAAGAAGAAATTGCTGCTGCTCAAGCTAAGGGAGAGTCCTTTGTAGCCAAAGGAACGATGGCAGAAACGGGCTTACCTGTGGATATTTTGGTATCGGTGATTGATCGAGTAGCGGCAATTAAAAATATCAGTCTCGCTACAGAAAGAGGGCAAGTTCCAACCCTACCAGATACAGCACAAGCCTATTTAGCAGATGGTACTCTTTTGTCATCCCAATTTCCAATTAAGTGGGATTTACCAGCTAATGAAGCCTATCATAATGTTGGTATGCTTCAAGTAAATGGACAGGTTAATGTCCTGGGGGATCTGCTTCCTATTACAGCTAGTATTCGTGTAGCTGATAAAACGATTACAATTGGACAAAATGTAGCCCCCGTTGCTGTAAGTCTTAGCCAAAATATTCCAGAGAACCAGCAGTCAGATACACTTTCGGCCATCAATAATCGAGAACTATCTGTTTCTGCTAATCTTTCAGGAGGACCAAATCCAACCCTATGGTCTAACTATCAAGCAGCTCAATCTGGACAAAAGACTGCTACGTTGGCATTTACCTATGATACGGCTCAAAATATTAGTCAAATCAATGTTTATTATCATCAAGATAGTTGGTCCCTTCGTCTTCCTAAGTCCGTCCAATTTTCTTGGAGTAGGGGAGCAGGAGAGGAAGCACGAGCAGTTGCAGCAACTGAATTGGGCAGAGAAGAAGTGGATGGTTTGACCAAGGTGAGCTACCAATTGGCTCAGCCTGTTCCAGCAGTTGTTTTCCAGCTAACGGTTGAAAACTCTGATCAAGACTTAGGAAATCGCAAGCCTTCTGTTGGTATCGTAGAAGTTGAGCTATTAACAGCTCTTGAATCCTTTGAAAAGTCTAGCGACGCTCATTTGACAGAAATTAGGATTGACGATCGTGTGTTGACCGAAGATAGGATTGCTAATGAAATGTCTGTCTTAAAAGGAGATAGCATTACAGCTTCGAATAGAGATAGTAATGTAGCCGTGACCGTGTTACCTGTAGAAAATAATATTGTTAAAATCTTTACCCAGTCAGAAGATCAGACCAATCAAGAGGAGTATACCCTCTATCTAGTTCCTGAAAGTCCTTCTGAGGACTATGTTCCAATTGCAGAAACAACTATTACGGCAGGATCTACTCAACCTGGAGATGCTAATAAGATCGAAAATGTTCTCGATGTAGATAGTGATACTATCTGGCATTCGGCTTGGGCAGGGTCAGATTTGGCAAATCTATGGCTAACGGTTGATGCGGGTAAGACACGAAAACTCAATGGTTTAGCCTATGTTGCACGTGGGGATGCTAGTCCGAATGGTAAGGTTGTTGACTATGAGATTTATGCAAGCACAGATAAGCAAAATTGGAAATTGGTGAAAACCGGACGCTTCAATGAAGAGGGAGCTTGGCAAGAAGCAGCGTTTGAACCAGTAGAGGCGCGCTATCTTAAATTACAGGCAGTTCATACCCTAGGAGATGGGAATCGCAATAACCGCTTTATGTCGGCTGCGGAAATCCGAGTAAGAGAGTACAAGGAAGAACTCCCGCCTGAACAGCCAGAGCAACCAGTTCCTAGCCAACCAACTCAACCAGATACAACTGTGTCAGATGGAACAGTAGAGTTAGCGGATGCCTATACGGCAACCAACCCAGCTAGCCCATCAGCTGTTGAGCAGGCGCTTCAATCATCAGCCTATTTGGAGAAAGAATATACAATTTATCCAACTCCTCGTAAGGTTAGCTATGGGGATGGCCTAGTTAGATTAGATCAAACTGTTCATCTAGTCATTGGAGCAGGTGTTGATATCTATACTCGTAATCGCTTGAAAGAAGTGTTACAGACTAATCAGATCTCCTACACAACTAGCCCTACACCTCAAGAAAATACAACAAATATCTTCTTGGGTATTTACGGTCAAGATACTGCGGCAAGTCAACATCAAGCAACAGCAGGAATTACAGCAGATTTATATGACAAGATTGACGCCTACTCTCTGGTTGTAGGAAATGGAGCAGTGTCTATTGTAGGGAAGGATACAGATTCTGTCTTCTATGGTCTTACGACCTTGAAACATATGCTCAAAGATAGCCCAGAGCCTGTCTTACGTAATCTCAAAGTAGAAGACTATGCTGATATTAAAAATAGAGGCTTTATTGAGGGCTATTATGGAAATCCATGGAGCAACCAAGATCGGGCAGAGTTGATGAAGTATGGCGGTGATTTAAAATTGACCCAATACTTCTTTGCACCGAAAGATGACCCTTACCATAATAGTAGGTGGAGAGAGCTTTACCCAGAGGAAAAATTAGCAGAAATCCGAGAGCTAGCAAGGGTAGGAAATCAAAATAAGACTCGCTATGTTTGGACTATTCATCCGTTTATGCATGATCGGATGCGCTTTGATAACGATACCGTTTACCAAGAGGACTTGGGAGTTATCAAGATGAAGTTTAGTCAATTACTAGATGCAGGTGTTCGTGAGTTTGGTATCTTAGCAGATGATGCTCCAAACCCAGCAGGAGGTTTTGATAGTTACAATCGTTTGATGAATGATTTGACACATTGGCTAGAAGAAAAACAAGCACAATACAGTGGTCTGCGTAAGGAAATGATCTTTGTTCCGCATGAATACTGGGGCAATGGTCGTGAAGGAGAGCTGAAGTCTCTGAATAGCAATCTTCCAATGAGTAGTCATTTGACCTTGACAGGCGGTCGAATTTGGGGAGAAGTATCTAGCCAATTCTTAAATCAATATCGTACCAATATTACTGCAGATGGTGCTAATTACCGTCCGATTCAACTCTGGATTAACTGGCCTACAACTGATAACTCTAAACAACATCTTATCTTAGGCGGAGGCGAGAAATTCCTTCATCCAAATGTGGATCCTCGTTTGATAGCAGGGATTATGTTGAACCCGATGCAACAGTCAGAGCCATCCAAGATTGCTCTCTTCTCAGCTGCCCAGTACACATGGAATATTTGGAAGTCAGAAGAAGAAGCCAGAAAGGTGAATGAGCAAGCATTTAATTTTGTTGAAAATGCTACCTTTAAGGAGAGCAAGGCAGCCAATGCCTTTAGAGAGCTTGGTAAGCACATGGTGAATCAGAATATGGATGGCCGTGTTGTCAAATTGGAAGAATCAATTGATTTAGCTCCTAAACTGGCAGCCTTTCTGACCAAGTTGGAAAACAAGGAAGATCTGAGTGCGAATCGAGAAGAACTTCAGTTGGAGTTTCAGAAAATCAAAGAGGCGGCTCTTTACTATAAAGAGCACGGTTCAGAACGCATGCGAGAGCAGATTGTCTATTGGTTGGACAATACAATCGATCAGATGAATGCCCTGGAAAAACTATTAGAAGCAACCAAATATAGAGGTGGCGAACAGACAGCCAATCTATGGGAGAACTATAAGGCAGGGCTTGACCTCTATAAACAATCTCAAACCCATGAATTTTGGTATGTCAATGGCTATCAAAAGGCAGAATTAGGAGTTCAGCATATCCGTCCGTTTATCTTGGAACTATTGGAAACTCTATCGCAAGAAGTTGAAAAAGCCCTTGATCCAACGCAGGTTCAAACTCGCTTTATCACGAATCGAGAAGTCGATAGTAGAGATCTTGGAAAGATTACAGACGGGGATCTAGAAACGAATATTTTGAGTCGGACACCAAACAGTTTGGCTATTGGCGACTTTGTAGGTCTTGAATTTGATCGTGTGATTCCAATTCAATCTCTAGCCTTTGCTATGGGAACCTCAGCAAACCTAAACGATACTTTTGCTCAAGCAGAGCTTCAGTATCTCAACAAAGATAAGCAGTGGGTTCCGTTGAACAATCATACTTATCAAGGAAATGAGCCTATTTTGAGTTTGGAGAATCTGAATCTTGAAGCAAGAGCTGTCCGATTAGTTGCGACTGCTCCAAAGGGCAACACTTGGTTGGGCATTCGAGAAATTGCGATTAACCGTCCTCTTGAAAAAGCAAAACCAACAGATGCCTTAACAACTACAATCTCTACAAGCGATAGCCTCATTTACAAATATGGGACGAATCAAGCTATGGCACTTGATGGGAATCCAGCTACAGAGGCTATGTATGCAAATAGCAATGGAAGCGATACAACATCTAGCGGTGCTTGGATTCAACTGAATTTGGATAAGGTTCGACCAATTTCTCAAGTGACGATTGTACAAGGGGAAAATGATAAGATAGCCAGCGGAGTGGTAGAATATTCAGAAGATCTTATCAATTGGCAACTCTTGACCAGAGTTACTGGTGAGAGAACGATTCACCTACCAACCAATATCAATGCAAAAGCGATTCGGATTCGCAATGAGCAAGATATGAATGCTTGGTGGAGAATAGCAGAATTTAGCATTCAAACCAAAGAGGGAGTTGTTGATTATACCGATACATCTGTTGAGAGCCTCAAGAATACAAAAACATTTGCAGAAGAAGATAGCTATCAAATGAAATTGGAGGCAGGGGCTTCCTTAAATCCAAATGATTATATTGGTATCCGCTTGAAACGTCTACATGAACTAAGAGATATTCAAGTAGCAGGCCAGACAGAGTTGACCCTTCTTTATTCTCCTAATGGGGTAGAATGGTATAAAAAAGACGCTCTATCAGAGCAAGCTCTAGTCAGATATGTTCGCTTAGTAAATGAAAGTGATCAACCGAAAGAAATTGGAGCAGATACCTTAACCGTTCAGACCAGGGAAATAAAATCTCCAAGCCTATTGTTTACAAGTATGGGAATTAGTTCTCACTATGGTGCAAATGATGTACGGAATCTCAACAACTTAGGGGACTTGTTTGATGGTCACTTTGATCGTCACGTTGAGTTTGCAGATACACCTAGACAGAATGATACCATTGTAATTGATTTAGGGCAGGCGAGAAATATCCAAAAATTGAGGGCCTATATCCAAGATGGAACAGTGAACTATCTGAGAGATGGCAAGATTCAAGCCAGTGCAGATGGTCAAACATGGGTTGACCTAGTAACTGTTGGAGATGGAGTGACCAATAGCAATGCTGATGACTCTTTAACAGATGGCTGGGTACATGACGCCTCTAACCCTGGCAATCGTTACATTGAAGGAATTCTTTCCACTCCTATCAATGCTCAATATCTGCGAATTCTAGCGACAGCTCCTTATCCTCACCGCTTTGTCTCCTTTACGGAATTTGTCATCAATGATGGTGAATTTGTCAAAGAAGTAAATGACCCGACAGTCGTGACAAATGGAGCAGAAAGTCGTGATTCTTTAGCAACAAATCTTGTAGATGGCAAACTTCTGACCGCCTATAAAGCAAGCGACTCTGAGGGACAGCTTCTCTACCGTCTGTCTGAAAATACCCATCATAATCACATTACTCTCGTTTCAACAGCAAGTGAAACGAAGCCAGTTAGGGTATTTGCTTGGGGAACTGGAGAGACGAAACCGCATGCTCAAGCTGTGGAAGGTCAGTGGTTTGACTTAGGTAGTGTAACGAATAGCTTCACTACCCTAACCTTGCCAGCAGAAGCTAAACATCTTTTAGCAGTTTATCTGGCTTGGGAAGGAGGGATTCAGGAATTTTATGAGCTAAAGACCTATTATAAAGAGTTAGAACAGGTACCAACTCCTAAATTGACGAAAAAAATAGAGCCAGTGACGAAACCAGCGCTAAAAGAGTATCCGGTTGAAATATCTGTCAGAGAAGAGTTCAAGTCAATAGCATTTGAGACAATTCTCAAAACCAATAAACATCTTCCAAAGGGAAGCAGTCAGGTGATTCAGAATGGCAAGCAAGGACAAAGAAAGCTTAAAATTCAGCGCCTCACACTTGGAGATGAGATCACAGAGCAACTCCTATCGGATGTTGTTGTGAGCGAGCCACAAGCTCAGATTATCGAAGTGGGTGCCAAAGAAGTAGAAGCTAAAATCGTTAAAGTCCATACTAAAAAACCACAAGCTCCTAAGGATACCACCACCGTATTTGAAAAAGAGCAGAGCAAGCCACAGACGCCATCTCCGCTCCTTTCCAAGGAAGAAGAAATAGCGACACCACTTTCTAGAAAAGCAACAAGAAGCCTTCCTCAAACAGCTTCGCGGTTGCAACCACATCTAGCTTTAGCAGGCTTAGCATCCCTTCTCTTTGCTGGAGGATTAAACAGGGGAAGCCGGAAGAAAAAGGCTAAGAAATAGACTAAAAAGTAGAAGGCGTGGGTCTTATTTCAATCAAATAAAACGATTCGGCACAGTTGTTTCAAAGTTAGCAACTGTGCCGAATTTATATTTATTTCTAATACGAAAATAGACGCGGAAACACCATGTATATCGGAAATTGGAAATAAGGCAACGGAGTTTCCACAATCGTTGAAGTAATAAAAGTTAAACGAAATGAGTATAGTGTTGATTTTCAAAGAGTAGAAGCTTTTTCTAGCCTAAATGTATGACAGAAAAGAAACTTATTTTAGTTAGAACGAAGTAAAAAAATCGGTAAAAATGACTAAAATTTTTACTAAGGTCTTGACAAAAAGTAGATAAAATTATAAGATATATACAAAAAGAAATCGCTTTCATTTTTTGGTGGTTATTTATCTCTTTTAGGAAAGGAAAATCTTAGGATGATGAAATCTTTAAAATATTTAGCAGTTGCTTTCTTAGCAATCTTGCTTGTAGCATGTGGAGCTAAAGGTGGAGAGTCTGGCTCTGGAAAAACCTATAATGTAGGTGTGGCTATCTATAAATTCGACGATAACTTTATGACACTTTATCGTGAAGAATTAGAAGATTACTTTGGAAAGTTGAGTAAGGAAACAGGGAATAAGTATGTCCTTGATATTCAAGATGGAAAGCAAGATCAAGCAACTCAGACAGAGCAAATCAATAACTTTATCGCTCAAGGTAAAGATGTGATTTTAGCCAACCTTGTAGATCCAACAGCTGCTGGAAGCATTATCAACTCTGCTAAATCAGCTGATATTCCAGTGGTCTTAATTAATCGTGAGCCAGAGGTAGCAGAGCTTGAAATTTGGCCAGGAAAAACAAGCTATGTAGGAGCTGATGCAACTCAATCTGGAACATTCCAAGGGGAAATCATTGCGGCGACTGATTCCAAAGGAGATTTAAATGGTGACGGTGTCGTTAACTATATTACCCTATTTGGAGATCCAGCAAATGTTGATGCACAGCAGCGGACAGCTTATTCTGTAAAAGCACTTGACGACGCAGGCATTAAAAAAGCAGCTTTAGCAGAACCATATCTTGCAAATTGGGATACTGCTAAAGGTCAGGAAGTCACAGCTTCAGCCCTTGAACAGTTTGGTGACAAACTAGAGGTTGTATTTTCTAATAATGATGGAATGGCAGTAGGAGCTGTAACAGCTATCAAAGCAGCAAAACGGACAGTTGGAAAAGACATCTTAGTAGTTGGTGTTGATGCTATTCCAGATGCAATGGAACTTCTTGCTAAAGGTGAGTTGACAGGAACTGTCTTAAATGACCATTTTAACCAATCACACACAGCAGCCAATGTAGCTGTTAAGCTAATGAATGGTGAAGATGTAGAATCATACTACTGGGTTGACTATGTAAAAGTAACCAAGAAAGAGGATTCTACATTAAAGGAAACAGAACCAAGAACGGAAACAACAAAAGAAGCAAAAGAGCGGTATGCTAAACGTGACAAATAAGTAAGGCATTGATAGATAACCGATTTAGAAAATGATTTCTTCTGTTCCACAGCTTAGAACACTGAGGTGAGAGTCGTGTGGAACAGATTTTTTATATCGCAGAGAAAATAGGAGAGAGGAAAAATGAGTGATTACATTTTAGAGATGAAGCATATCACCAAGACTTTTCCAGGTGTAAAGGCTTTAGATGATGTAACCTTTCGTTTAAGACCAGGAACGGTTCACGCCCTAATGGGAGAAAATGGTGCAGGCAAGTCCACCCTGATGAAGTGTTTATTTGGTATTTACCATCGAGATAGCGGAACAGTTCTATTTGATGGTAAAGAAGTCGATTTTAAGGACTCAAAAGAAGCAATTGATGCAGGTGTTTCGATGATTCATCAAGAATTGCAACCCATTCGGATGATGACGATTGCAGAGAATGTTTTTCTAGGAAACTATCCCTTGGGAAAATTCAACTTGGTCAATCATAGTAAAATGAACGAAGATACAAAAGTTTTATTAGAGGAAGTTGGGCTCTTCATTGACCCTACAACCCTCTTGAATGATTTGACCGTTTCTCAAATGCAGTCAGTAGAAATTGCCAAAGCGATTTCCCACAATGCTAAAGTCGTCATCATGGATGAACCGACTTCCTCTCTGACTAGCTCAGAAGTGGAGAAACTATTTGAAATCATTGATCAGTTAAAGAAAAAAAACATCGGAATTATCTATATTTCCCACAAGATGGATGAAATCTTACGAATTTCCGATGACATCACTGTTATGCGAGACGGACAGTATATCGGTACTTGGCGAGCTGAAGAGATGACAACCGCTAAAATCATTCAGGCGATGGTGGGACGAGAGTTGACAAGTCTGTTTCCTGAAAAAACAAACCAAATTTCAGACCAAGTCGTCTTAGAATTAAGAAACCTAACCTCCCCCAATCCTCTATCCTTTAAAAACGCTAGTTTTACCCTTCGCAAGGGTGAAATATTAGGAATTGGTGGTTTGGTAGGAGCACAGCGTACCGAACTGATGGAGGCCCTTTATGGGATGCGGGTCATTGAACAAGGACATATTTTAGTCAATGGAAAAGAAGTAACGATTAGACGCCCAGCAGATGCTATAAAAAACAAAATTGCTCTAGTAACAGAGGATAGACGCTACAATGGTATTTTTGGGGTTTTATCCATTACAGACAATGCCTCTGTAGCTGCCTTGAAAGAGTATGTTGGGCGAATGGGTCTGTTGAATGAAAGGAAGATCAATCAAGTTGTTGAAGGGAACGTCAACCGTTTACGTGTTAAGACGCCCGACAACAAAACGAGAATTGAAAGTCTTTCAGGAGGAAACCAACAAAAGGTTATCCTGGCTCGATGGTTAGCAAATAACCCAGATATTTTGATATTAGATGAACCAACCCGTGGGATTGATGTTGGTGCTAAATATGAAATTTATCAGATTATCAATGATTTAGCAGCTGAAGGAAAATCCATTATCATGATTACATCAGAAATGTCTGAATTACTTGGAGTATCCGATCGAATTATGGTGATGTGTGAAGGACGTGTAGCTGGTTTCTTGGATAAGGAAGAAGCTACACAAGAGTCTGTGATGTTCTTAGCAACGAAATTTATGGGTTCTCATGAAGGAGGAGAGACAAGTGTTTAAACTAGAAAGTCAGAAATCAGAAAAAGCATTTAATTTAGGAGATTTTTTAACCAAAAACTCCATGTATATCGTTGTGGCAGCAATGATTTTATATACAGGTATTACACAGGATAATTTCTTCACCATCGGCAATGCTGCCAACATCATGGCTAATACCTCCGTTCGTTTTATCATTGCCCTAGGTGTATCGGGCTGCTTGATTATCCGCGGAACAGACCTATCAGCAGGACGGATCGTTGGTCTGACCGCGATTATTACCGCTACCCTTGTTCAGCAACCAGATTTCGCTGGAAAGTTCTTTCCTAATTTACCAGATTTACCGATCATTGTCCCTCTTTTAACGGCCTTGATAGTAGGGGCTGTGCTAGGTCTATTAAATGGTGCGATTATTTCTTTTTTAAACGTTCCGCCTTTTCTAGCGACCCTAGGTACTCAGATTATGACCTATGGTTTTGTCCTAATCTATTCTCAAAGTAAACCAATCGGAACCTTTAAAGCAGAGTTTGCTGCGTTTGGTCAAGGAAAATTATTTGGCTTCCTTCCTTATGTTACAATTGTTGCAGCCCTAGTCGGTGGAGCGATGTGGGTCTTATACAATAAGACACGCTACGGTAAATATATGTATGCTATTGGTGGAAATGAACATGCCGCCGAAGTATCTGGCGTTAATGTCCGTGTTTCAAAGATTAAGATTTTCCTATTAGCAGGGCTTCTTTATGGTTTGGCAGGTTTTCTTCTCTCTGCAAAGACAGGATCAGCAGGGGCTGGAGCTGGTATGGGGTATGAATTAGATGCTATTGCATCTGCCACAATCGGTGGTGTCTCAACAGCAGGAGGCCAAGGAACTGTTCCAGGTATTTTACTCGGTGTCTTTGTCTTTGAACTCCTAAAAGTCTGCCTTACCTACCTCGGAGTAACTCCTGATATGACCAACGTTATCCAAGGAATCGTCATCGTCGTAGCTGTTGCCCTTGATATTCGTAAAACAATGGTCAAACGCTAATTTTGATAGCGTTACAGACAAGCTAAGGAAACTATCTATCATCGAAAAATAAAATCAAACCATCTTACTGGCTTGTAGCTTGCACCAAGTCAATTGGGGGTGGTTTGACTTTTCTTTTTTGCCTGCTAAGTCTCTGTCTTACTTACCTCTGAGACATTAGGTATATAGTTGTTTAGTTTACTTTTAGTACTAGGCAACGAGTTGCAGGCTGCTTCAACAGTCTAAGGACTGTTGAAGGTTGGAAATCATACTGACGATAGTCAGTAACAATCGTAGAGTCCGGCAAAGCGAGTTCCCATCATCTAGAAGATGATGGGAAGTGGGAAATAAGGAAACGGAGTTTCCACAATCGTCGAAGTAATAAAAGTTAAACTAAATGAGTATAAAACATAGAACGAACAAGGAGATATTTTTTGTAGATTATTTCTCCTTACATCTTTCCGAAAAACTATAATTTTCTTGAAATATATATCTCCTTATGCTATACTAAAGAGAAGAAAATCTTGGAGAACTTTTTATGCGTCGTGAATTATTACTTGAAAAAATTGAACAACTAAAAGAGAAAATGCCTTGGTATGTTTTAGATTATTACCAATCTAAGCTCGCAGTCCCTTATAGTTTCACCACCTTATATGAATATTTGAAAGAATACCGTAGATTTTTTGAATGGCTAATAGAGACTGATTTGGTCTGTGTATCGCAGATTTCAGATATTTCCTTGGATACCTTGGAGCATTTGACCAAGAAAGATATGGAATCTTTCATCTTATACCTGCGAGAAAGACCCCTACTAAACGCCAATACCACTCAAAACGGGGTATCACAGACGACCATCAATCGAACCTTGTCTGCCCTCTCCAGCCTGTATAAATACTTGACTGAAGAAGTCGAAAATGAGCAAGGCGAGCCTTATTTTTATCGGAATGTTATGAAAAAGGTATCGACAAAGAAAAAAAAGGAAACCCTTGCTGCTAGGGCTGAAAACATCAAGCAAAAGCTGTTTTTGGGAGATGAAACAATGGAGTTCTTAGACTATGTAGATAGCCAATATCAGATGAAGCTATCCAAACGTGCCCTTTCCTCCTTTCAGAAAAACAAGGAGCGAGATTTAGCCATCCTAGCACTCCTACTCGCTTCGGGTGTCCGACTTTCAGAAGCTGTCAATCTCAACCTAGCTGATGTGAATCTAAAGATGATGATGATTGAAGTCACACGAAAGGGAGGCAAACGGGATTCGGTTAATGTGGCAGGTTTTGCCAAACCTTATTTAGAAAACTATCTCCTTATCCGTCAGCAACGCTACAAGGCTGATAAGACAGATATCGCCTTCTTCTTGTCAGAATATAGGGGACTGCCCAATCGTATGGATGCATCAAGCATTGAAAAAATGGTTGCCAAATATTCGGCTGATTTCAAGATTCGTGTGACTCCGCACAAATTGCGTCATACACTAGCGACCCGTCTCTACGATGCCACCAAATCGCAAGTTCTGGTTAGTCACCAACTGGGGCATGCCAATACGCAGGTGACGGATCTCTACACTCATATCGTTAATGATGAACAAAGAAATGCCTTAGATAAGCTCTAAATACTCGCTTTACAACAACTTCGTTATTGTTTGGGATACCACTAGGAGGGAAAATACCTTCTCATTCACTACTTATTTTGTGCCTATTGACTAATTCCTACTGTTTATTTTAAAACAAGGCATGGATGCTAACAGAAGCTATAAATAACCTGTCATTGAATAACTTAGAATAACTTATACTCTTTAAAAATCAAAAGGATGCTTCGTCAACTTGCTTTGGTGAACGCTAGTTCTACCTTCGGCTTCGATTATAATGAAATTAGCAGTGCTAATCTCATTTCCAACCTTTCGCAATTCTTAATTGTGAAAGCTAGTCTACTTTTGATTTTTATTGAGTATTACTCCAATGACAGGTTGTCTTTTTGAAAAAGAAAAGAAAACCGTCTAGCAAAGACGATTTTCTAACTAATATCTTGGACTACTTCTACTGCTTGTCTTAGAGGGGTCAGCTATTTTCTACTATTTCTATCGTCACCTGCTCAACAGCATAAGTGTGGAGTAAGAAACGAACACTTTCCTTGATAAATTGCCGTTTGGCAGTAGAGGTCACCGATAACGTAAGCGTTCCACAATGCTCAAATCCATCTAATGTCCAGACCTTAAATGCTACAATCTCCTCTACTCCCTCAATCATGACTAATGCTCCTTCAACTTCTTCAATATTTAGACCTTGAGGAGTTACCTCTAAAAGGATCCGTACATTATTCCAAGCTTTTGGCAAAGCCTTACTAAGTATGAAAATAGCGATGCCAAGCGATAAGAGGGGATCAAGAATGTACCAATCGGTAAATTGAAGGATAAGGGATACAAGGATAACGGCTAGCCAACCTAGGATATCTTCTAAAAAATGCAGGCTAAGAATCGACTCATTATGACTATGGCCGCCTCTAACAACACGGGAAGCCAGCAGGTTAATGACTACTGCTATAATTCCTAAAATCAGCATTCCATCTTGATTGACCGGTTGAGGATTGAAAAGATTTGGAATATTCTCGATAAGAATCAAGACTGAACCCACGATAAGGATCGTTGACGTGAGCATCGCTGCAAAAATATTCCATCGTTTATAGCCGAATGGATAATGACTATTCGTAGGCTTATTGGCATATTTTTGCATGATAGCAGAGCTACCGATGGCTAGTGCATCTCCTAAATCATGGACAGCATCTGCTAGAATCGCACTCGAATGAAAGAGTACACCAAAAATAAATTCAAGAATCGAAAAAGTAAGATTGAGAATAAAGGCGATGAAAGAGTTTTTACTTGATGACATATTTTTTTTGCTCCTTTTATTACTCATTCTATTATGCTCCAGATAGAACTTAAAAACCAGAAGCAATTCGCATGATTTGTTCTTTTCTGAACAAATTGCTGAAAATGTACGAAAGTAGTCCACATTAGATTTCTGATAAGACTAGCAAAAAGAAGCCTCAATTTTTTGAGACTTCTTTTTGAATTTTACAACAGGTTCGTCTTAATGTGTGATACTAAATTCAGTGCCATATGAACGCCGATTGGAACCTTGATTGATTTGGTGTAATTGTAAGCTAAGCCGAGAACGATACCAGGGATGCCATAGTAGCAATATGCAGTCCAATCTGCTGATGGGTGTGCCCAGATAAAAAGGAGGCTTGATACAATCATACCTATGAATGGTTTATCAGCAAAAACATATTTTAATAATAAGCCCCTAAAGAGTACCTCTTCAAATATGGGTCCTGAGACAATCGCGATGATAAACTCAATAAAAAATGTGGTTATCCGATCTTCAAAAGGTAAAGAACCTAATGGAGGGACTGGCACCGTCCTCTCTAAAAGATAGTCGCTCATGGAAATCAATAAAAAAGCTACTATACCAACAATAATCAGTGTACGCAATCCCTTTTGAAGTGTTTTATCAGACAGATCAAACTGGCGTTTCTTCATTACATACAATAACAGCAAAAGGGTGGATCCATCAATAACTGTCATGATGAAATCACTAATATAGGGAATCCCAAGCTGTTCAATTAGGGAGCAATGGGGGAGATAGCGCATCAATAAAAAATTGAGAGCATAAAAGCCAACAAATAAGCCAATTGCTTCGATTGCTTTCTTTTGACTACTGCTCCCCCAAGAAAAAGTTGACTGATTCATCATTATCCTCCTAATATCAATATAGTCTGTCTACAATTCCCTCTTTAGTGACATCAAACTGGCATGGGAAATCAATAAATTCAAACCTTTTTGTAAAGCGCTTACTTTAATTAAAATTCTATCTTTCAAGTCTTAAGTATATCTTAAAATGTAACGATTGGGTGTAGCATTTATCTATTTTTTCTGTGCTTTATGTAATTTGTTGTCCTATTGCCTCATCGCCTTTGATAGCTTTAACGAGTGACAGTTGCACTTCCTCTAAGGATACTGATTTTCCAGTTTCAACTTGGAAATACAAAAGCCCCTCATAAAATGATGAGAGGCAAATGATTTATGGTTCATTATGGTAGGATAAACCATCTGTGATGTTTTTCTTCCCTATTCTCCCATCACTTCTTTCATCTTGTCTTGATGGACCAGAGGATAGGCGGATAAAAATTCAGAGAGACGTTTGAGGATTGCTAGGATATAGCCTGGTTGATCGTTTTCTACTTGAAGAACCAACAGGGGCTCATGGAGGCTCATTCTCAACAAGAACCAACCCTCTCCATAGGGAGCAGTCACATCAAAGCGGACTCCTTCTTCATTTTCAGGATTGAACTGGAAGCCTTCAATGGCTTGATGGCGTAAGTCCGCAATGACTTGCTCACCAAGTGCTCGGTAGTCTTCTGCTTCTAATTTGAAGCGGACTTCCTGGGTTTCGACAGGTTGTTTCAACTGGGAAATTAAGCCATCCAAGCTCCTTCCTTCCATCTGCAAACGTGGCAACAACATGAGGATTTTGGCAGCGACGTAGGTGCCATCATCAAGAAAGTAATTTTCTTTAAAGGCCGCATGCCCAGAGGTTTCAATAGCTAGTTGGCAATCAATTCCTGCCTCATTGGTCGCAATCGCCTTATTGATGACGTTGCGATACCCTGAAATATAGCGAATTTGCTTCCCACCCAACTCTTCAATGAAGCGCTTTAGGTGCTCAGATGTCGGAGAATTGGTCACAATACTGGTTTCGGGGTGTTCGTGCAAAATGATTTGACTGAGAACAGCAATCAAGTTATTCCGGTTTAAAATCTCACCTGATTTGGTAACCAAGGCGGCACGGTCAACATCAGTATCAAAGATAATTCCTAAATCTGCCCCATGCTCTAAGACTGCTGCTTGAATGCTAGCCATCGCTTCTTTATTATCTGGGTTTGGAATGTGATTTGGGAAAGTTCCGTCTGGGTCTAGGAATTGTGATCCCCTTGTATCAGCACCTAAGACTTCTAGAACCTTCTCTGCAAAGAATCCTCCTGCTCCATTTCCAGCATCAACAATGATGTGTAAGCCGTCAAGCGGTGTTTTCTTGCCTTGGTTTGCTTGGCGAATCTTTTCAACCAAATCTGCGGCATAAGGTGTCAGTAAGTCTGCCCTTTGAACCTTTCCGCCGTCTTTTTCCGCCAAATCTTGGTCATTTTCTAGAATGAAAGCAATGTCCTCATGCTCTGCTCCCCCTTTTTGGCTAAAAATCTTAATTCCATTGAAATAATAAGGGAGATGACTAGCTGTCACCATAACACCAGCGTGACAGGAAAAATTCTCATATTGGGTACTCATAAAGAGGGCTGGCGTTGTAGCTAGACCAAAATCAAGGACCTGTACTCCTAGGCGAACAGCTTCTGCTGTAAAAGCTTCAACCAAACTAGGACCGCTAATCCGGCTATCTCGACCAATCCCAATGGTGAGATTCCCTGCTTGATAGATCTTCTCCAGACGGTCATCTTGACAGAGCCAGCGAACCAGACCATGTACAATTTTGGAAATAGCTTCGGGTGTTATATTAACTGTGAATTCGTCGGTTGCAATCGCAATTCCACGAATATCCGAACCATTTTGCAAAACATGATGTGACATAACTTCCTCCTTTATCTACTCCTAGTATATCATCTTTTTAACCGTTTTCAAGTATACAAGTAATTACTATTAGTACTTTTTTCGGTCACTGTTTCTGCTCTTCTAGTAGTTGGGAAGCAACTAGCAACTGGAGATCTGGATAGAAAGAAGATAGTTGTATGACGCTCCTTCCTCTTGCATTTGCTAGGAGAATTTATTTACATAACAAAAATTATGTAAATAAATTCTCCTCCAAGAGGACTTCCCTCAATAAGCCTGTCGCCCTATGAGTATCCTTATTTCTCCCGCCAGATACGAACCTGGGTTCCATGATCAATCTGGCTCCTAATTTCAATAGCCAAGCCTAATTGTGTCAAGATCCGCTTCGTCAGGTAGAGACCAAAACCACTAGCTTTCTGGTGCTCACGACCATTGTAGCCTGTAAAGCCTTCTTCAAATAAACGCGGAATATCCTCTGGTAAAATCCCAATTCCCTGATCTGAAATAGTGAGTCCATCTTCCAGATGAATGGCTAGAGTCGAGCCATCATGACTGTATTTCATGGCATTGTCTATTACTTGTGAACAGGCGAAGGTTAGCCATTTGCGGTCACTTTTAAGCTGCCAGCTTCCTACTACTTCTACAGTCATCTCTTTTTGAAGAAATTGACTACGATATTTTTTGACCAAAGAAACGACAATATCCTTTACCTCAATCCTTTCAAAGCGAAAATCACTTGCCTGATGAGACAACTTCATATAATTTAAGAGATTGTCCATGTAGTTATCAAGGCGGAGGAGCTGGTGATTGACTTCTGTCTGGCTGAGCTGATTGGTCTGGCTCATGAGGGAGAGGGCTGCTAAGGGAACTTTCATCTGGTGGGACCAGATTTTCACGAGTGACTCCAGCTCAGTTTCACGTGACTTATAGGCTAGAATTTTTTCCTTGGTTGCGACTTTTTCTTGAGCTAGTAACTTTAGATAGGCGAGGTCTGATGGGAGCTGAAAAGCTCTCAGATTATCCTCATAGCAATCGCTCTCCAGCATCTTTTGCTTGCGGTGGAAGAGGATAAAAAGCCCAATTGTCCAAATGAGTAAGAGACTACTTGTAAAAAAGAGGCTTTGGAAGATAAAATCAAGGGGAAGTTGATAGAGGGCAAACATCCCTAATAAGCTCAGACTGATGAGGAGGTAAAGCAGATACCAGCCTCGATATTCTTTGAAAAATAGTAGAATCATTGGACAATATACCCCACTCCCCGAACGGTATGAATCCGTTCAAAACCTAACTCGTGAACTTTCTTACGCAGACGGGTCATATTGACATTCAAGGTATTTTGATCAATAAATTCTTCATTTTCCCAAAGTTGTTCCAGCAATTTTTCCTTGGTCACTACCTGGCCCTGATCTTGCATCAAAGTAGTCAAGATTTTAGTTTCTGTAGGCGATAGTTGAATGGAGTCACTACCATAGCTAAAACGTCCATCTACAGCTAGTTGATAGCCATCTAGAGCCAATTGGGGAACCTGGGTAAATTGTTGGACACGACGCAAAAAAGCTGCAATTTTCGCATCTAAAAGGGCTAGGGAAAATGGTTTTGCAATAAAATCATCTCCACCCATGTTCATCGCCATAACAGCATTCATCTCATCGCCACTACTGGAAATAAAAATAATCGGCATGGTCATGCTTTTACGAATCTCGGTCGTCCAATAAAAACCATTAAAATAGGGCAAACGAATATCCATCAGTACGACATCTGGCTGCCACTCTGCTACTTCTTGGCTAACTGCCCGAAAATTACGGACACTTGCGACTTGATAGGTTTGACTGAGGTGATTCATCAGTAACTGAACAATCGTCTCGTCATCTTCTACGATGTAAATTTTTTCTTTTTTCATATTCTTATTGTATCAAAAAAGGGGCTTCTAAAGCCACCTTTTATAGTTGTTTAGTTTACTTTTAGTACTAGGCAACGAGCTGCAGGCTGTACTGGAGTACGGCAAAGCGAGCAAACGAAGTTTCCACAATCGTCGAAGTAATAAAAGTTAAACTAAATGAGTATATAATGCTTTTGTTTAACGAATAAATGGATAGGTACGAAACAAATAGCAGGGGAATTGATCCTAAAAGGATCTTTTTGCCGTAATGGTATGATTGGTGACCGTATTCCTAAGGGGCTTTGTATCGTCTTATCTTTCAATGATCCGATAGTAGGTTCTACTTGTCCATTTATAGATAGCAAAATAAATCAGACAGATAATGGCAATAGTAATCCCACTGACGGTATAAATCATGGTGTGGGAAGCCACCCCAAATATGAGCAACATTTGTTTGAGCATGACAAGGGAGGCAAGGAAGTGGAGAATCGCCATAGCCAGGGGCATAAAAAAGACAAGTAAGGTCTGAGAATTGATGGTCTTTTTGACAGCAAGCTGGCTCATTCCAACTTCTTGGAGAATTTTATAGGATTTCTTATCTTCGTTTCCTTCCGAATACTGCTTGTAGTAAATAATCAAAGCAGCCCCCAGTAAGAAACTAACACCAAGCAAGAAACCTGTAAAGAGAAAACCACCAAAGATACCTAGCATTAGATTTCTAAAGTTTGTCTTTTGCATAATCGTACCAATTCCATCACCATTTTGATTGACTAAGCCAATGACATCTCCCTCTTCTTGACCAAGGCTCCTTGCCTCTTCCTCCCTTAAGTCAAGAAAGGCACGATAGGTGAAAGATAGGTCATTTTCATTGGGGGAATGAGCTTCCAGTACCTCTTTAAATTCTTGAAGAATATCATCATTGCTCACTACAATCAAAAGAGGGTTATAGGTATTTGCAATGTCAGGAAAAGAGACGTTTTCCATATTTGAAACATTTTCAAAGACCTTCTCTTCTAGGAACAACTCTTTTAGTTTTGAACGGCTATTTGCTTTAAAAAAAGCAATTTGGTTTTCCTTTAATTCTGGCAAGGTATTTCCTAAATTCCTAAAATCATCTTGTGTGATGAAGTAAGCCATATAAAATTGGGCAACTTGCAACTGTTGGGGATTTTCTTTTGGGATATGAAGGGTCTCACTATTGTCGTATTCTATCGCATTTACCAGTGTGAGATAGCTCAATTGATTTTCCTTTTGACTGGGATACTGAGCCAATATACTGTCTTGTAAATAAGCATCTCCTTGTGCCCTATCTTGGACAAACAATTCAATCGAACTTTGTCTAGGGTAGGATTTGTCTACTAGATCCACCGTATTAAAATAAAGGGAGCTAGTCGTTGCAATGGTCACAAAGGCCATAACAGCAAGAAGGGTGATATTGGCAAGACCTGTCGCATGTTGCTTCATTCGGAAAATCATCTGCGATGTTGAAATAAAATGTTCAGGGCTATAAAAATACTTCTTCTGCTTGCGACGGAGTTTTAAATACCAAGCTATGAAACTGATATAAAAGAGATAGGTTCCTCCAATGACGAATAAAACAGCAATGAAGAAACGATAGAGAACGACAATCGCACTAATCTGACTAGAGGAAAGAGAAAGATAATAGCCAATCCCAAGACAGATAAGACCTAGCAGGGCTAGAAGCGTATTGCCTTTTGGCTCTTTTTCACCTTCTTCCTTATTTCTAAATAGGATAAGGGGGGAGGAAAAACCGACCTTATGAATGGCTAATAGCTCCAAGAGGAAGAAAATGCCTGCAAAAATCAAGATATTGAAGATAAAAGCTGTAAATGAAATCTCAAAATGCAGATTGGTTCCCTTGACCAAGTTAATAAAAATAAGGTACATAAGATTGGAGAAGGCGGCACTCAATATACTACCAAGAATCACAATCAAGCCAAACATCATCATCAATTCGATCGTTGCTAGCAGGGCTAGTTGCTTCTTATTCATGCCTAGCATGTTGTAAAGACCAAACTCTCGTGCCCGTTGCTTCATCAAAAAATTGAAACTATAGACTTCCATAATAATGGAGAAGATTGTGAGGACAATAGTTCCTAAGCCAAGTGATACAGCCCCTGTCCCCATCTTTTGAGCCATTGGACTGAGGACAAGGAGTAAGGTTGAGCAGTTTAGGACAAAGAGTACCAAACTAGCTAGAATAAAAGGGGCAAAGGTCTGGAGGGATTTTCGGATATTTCCACAAGCTAATTTAAGGTAGAACATACATTATTCACCTCCTAGAAGCGCAGACATGCTGAGTGAAATTTCTTTAGCAAAATCAGCACTAGACTTGTTCGCCTTATAGAGTTGATGGAAAATACGGCCGTCCTTAATGAAAAGTACACGACTGGCATGACTGGCAGCATTGGCTGAGTGGGTCACCATGAGAATGGTCTGTCCTCCTGCATTGATGTCCTCAAAAAGATTCAACAAGTCTTCTGAATTACGGTAATCAAGAGCTGCAGTCGGCTCATCGGCTAGGATTAATTGGGGCTTGGTAATCAAACTACGAGCGATAGCGACCCGCTGCTTCTGTCCTCCAGAAAGTTCAAATGGTCGTTTATTGAGCAACTCCGTAATCCGCAACTGGGGAGCAAGCAACTTCAAACGCTCTTCCATTTCACTGTAGGAACGGCGGGCTAAAACCAGGGGAAGAAAAATATTATCACGAATGGATAGGCTATCGAGCAAATTGAAATCTTGGAAAACAAAGCCTAGATTTCGCAAACGAAAATCAGCTAGCTGGCTATCCTTGATCGTGGTAATATCATGTTGATTGAGAATGACACTCCCATTGCTCGGCTTATCAAGAGTAGCTAGGATATTAAGAAGGGTTGTTTTTCCTGAGCCACTTTCTCCCATAATCGCGATAAATTCCCCCTTTTCAACCTTGAAGTCCACATCTTGCAAGGCACGAGTTTCTTCTTTTGAAAAACGGGTACGGTATACTTTTTCTAAATGATTGATTTCTAAAAACATAAAAACTCCTCTTGTCTGTTGTTCATCTTCCTAAAGAACTTATACTCAATAAAAATCAAAAGTAGACTAGCTTTCACAATTAAGAATTGTGAAAGGTTGGAAATGAGAGTAGCACCGCTCATTTCCTTATAATCGAAGCCGAAGGTAGAGCTAGCGTTCATCAAGGCAAGTTGACGAAGGATCCTTTTGATTTTTAAAGAGTATTAGCCATGCAGGAAGTAGTTGAGCATAGCTGTATCTTGGTAGAGGGCTGCAACATACTGGGCCTTTTCCAATAAAATGACTGTATCTTCTCTGTCCTTTGGTTTTACTTGCTTTTTAAATACCTTATTCCACATGGGCGATTCCTCGTTTCGTATGATTGATGATATTAGTATACCTCAAGAAGAACTACCCTAACCTTACAGGTTTGTCCTCTAATCTTACAATCTTGTAAGCCTAACGCTCCCTCTCCTTCATCTTACTTGTTGCTTCCTAAAGGAGAAGCTATTCACATAGTCTTTAAAAATCGCTTCAAACTTTGTCAGTGTCTGCCTGCCGTATGCATTGAGCATCAAAAAAGCTTTTTCCAATTTGACTTGGTAAACGGAAATATCCTTTAAAAGCTCACTTCGCTTGCTACTGACTTGATAGAGTGTTTTATTCATAAAGGCTAAAGCACTATATTATACCACAAAAAACTCGCCTGCTGAGAGCGAGACGAGACTTTTATCATAGTGTTTGACTGATATAGGCAATCATATCATCTAGTTCTTTGCGACTATCTGCTGTAAGAGCATAGAGGGTATCCCCTTGTAGGGCTGCGAAAGCATGTGGCATTCGTCTTTCCATTTTTAATTGGCTAGCATAATGGTTACGCACTTCTTCTTTACTATGTGCATACTGGGTAGTATCCCTGCGCGTGATTGCAAGGCAGTACTGTGGTTCAAAAGTGCGTTCTGCTACTTCTTCTCCTACAACGATGCTCGCATAATCGCGATACAAGTCAATCGAATGGGCAAAGTTATAGATGTCTACCGTAAAGCCTCCCGCAGGACGATTGTTATATTCAATCGCGATGTAATCATCTCCTTCACGGAAAAATTCAATGTGGAAGAAACGCTCTTTCATTCCAAATGCCTTGACCACCGCTCGACCATAAGACTGAAGTTTGGGATCAATGCTTTTTAAAATATAGTAGGCATTGTCTTTCTGGCTTTCTAATAGCTCAAGAGGTGTATGATGATAATCAAGGGTCGTCTCAAAAACGATATTACCTTGTGCATCCACCAAGCCATCGTAGGTGCAAATTTCCTTAGAGCTGACAAACTTTTCAAAGAAATAAACCACCTCTCGGTCCCACTGCTCTACAAACTGTTCTACATCTGCTGGACTAGTTAATTTGTAAGTTGCAGCAGCTCCCACTCCATTATCGGGTTTGGCAATCATTGGTAGACCAATCTTTTTTACAGCCTTAGCGATATCTTTTTCAGTCTTGATAACCTGACCTGGAACAACTGGTACACCTGCTGCTGCGAAATATTTTTTCATTTTTGACTTGAATTTTGTCTTGCGCAGATGCTTTGGCTTGGCACCAAAGATATGGAACTGTTCACGAAGAAGGGCATCATTTTCCAGCCAGTATTCATTGTGGGATTCAATTCGATCAATCGGACCGTGCTTATAAAACAGAAAAGCAACGGCACGCTTGACTTCGTCAATATCTTCTAGATTTTCAACACGGAAGTATTCTGTCAGAGCCTCCTGCAAATCTGATCCCAGTTGTTCATAAGGTTCTTGCCCAATCCCTAGAACATTGATTCCTTTCTTAGCTAATTCAAGTGTAAATGGTTGAAAGTTTTCAGGATAATAAGGCGAAATAACAATGAAATTCATAAATATCCCCCTTCTATAAATCGAGAGTTCGTAAGAAATATGGCATCTGCTTTCTCCACCAGACCCAATCATGAGCTACATCACTTCCCCACTCATCAAACCAGGCGGGAATCTGTTTCTCAGCAAAAGCAGCTTTTAGATTGTAAAAACTTGGTAAGCCATCTTGTTCCCAATCTCCAAGCCCAGAGCAAATGATGATATCTGATTGGCGGTAACGATCGATAAACCAAGCATCATTTTGGTTCCAGATGTAATCTGCTGGGGAGTTTTGATAGACCGTATCATCATGGCCGTAGTCTTGATTGCGGTTAAAGAAGCGAGCATCATAAATTCCAGAAAGAGCAATCACCTTATTAAAGACATCTGGATGTTGCAAAAAGAAATTCAGTGCGTGGTAAGCTCCCATAGAGCATCCTGTTGTCATCATCGGATCAAACCAATCTGTCTTATGCTTAATAAAAGGAATAGCCTCTTCAATCACATAACGCTCATAGGCTCGGTGGGCTTCAGCACGGTCATGTATGGATTTCCAATCTGCTAGCCAACTTTCCTTATCAATGCTCGTAAGCGTGAAAAATTGAACTTTGCCAGCCTCTATTGAGCTTTTACAAGCCTCAATCATACCAAAATCAGCATATTCCGTGTAAGAACCACCTGATGACGCAAAGACGACGACTGGAATACCAGCATGTCCATAGCGATTGAGGTTCATTTCCCTACCCAAATTTCCTGACCAATGACTTAAAAATTCTACGTGCATATTCTACTATCTCCTTACCATTTTTCACTTAAAAAACGTAAACAATCTGGCAGAAATTTTGCCCAAGCTTCCTCATTATGAACAGCTCCTGAAATGATTTCCAGTGCCAGATTATCCAACTCTACTCCTCCTGCAATCAACTGGCGATAATAAGAAAGTGAAGAGTGGATATAGGCCTGCTTGATATTTCCAGCCATCAAGGTCTTATCCGTATCATCTGCTTCTTCTGTTCCTACATAGATGTAGACCCGTTGGTTCTGATCTAGTTCACGGCGTTCTATATAACGATCAAATGCCTCTTGGTGTAGCCAATTAGCCGATGAAAAGACACCCAAACAACCAATTTGATCTTGATAAGCCAAGCCCATAAACTGAGTGATATTGCCACCTAAAGAAGAGCCAATCATCGCGGTATGAGCCTTATCAGCCTTGGTACGGTACTCACTGTCAATAAAAGGCTTAACCACTTCCATGACAAATTCAGCATATTCTGTCCCCTTGCCACCAAATTGAACGCCAGGAATATTGACTTCCTTATATTTCCAAGCGGAATATTCATTCATCCGCTGAAAGCCGTCATTGTCAATGGCTACAACAATCATCTTGGCAATATCAGGATTGCGCTTAATAGCTGGGATAATTTTCCAAGAATGCCCACTAAAGGATTCCTTACTGTAGAGGACATTTTGCCCATCGTGAAAATAGACAACAGGATAGGTTTGATGGAGGTCTGTTTCGTAATTTTTAGGCAGTAATACCCGCACCCGTCGCTTATCCTTAGTATAAGGAACCTCCAATTCATGGGTTCTCATATCAAGATAAAAATAAAAGGTATTCATACTGTTCTCATTTCCATTTCAGTTAAGAGTTAGTATACCATATTTTTAAATGAAATACTAAGAAAAGTTAGTTATTTCTTGGAAAAATTCGGGAAAAACGAACAAAAGGAGCGGTTGCTGTCTTTCTAGAAGCGCGTCCTCATACAAATGCTCCAGTACAGCCTGTAGCTCGTCTCCTAGTACTAAAGACTATAAAGCTAGACTAAATGTCACTAGCGGAATATTTCAAAAAAGATAGGCCCAACCTATCTTTTAATCCAATTCTTCCATGCACTGATTTAGAGCTGTCAAGGCGCGTGCGGCTATTTTTTCATAGCGTTCTTTTTTATCACGGATACGTGGGCCCTCCAGCTCTTTGATAATACCGAAGTTGACATTCATTGGCTGGAAATGCTTGCTATCAGCATGCGTGATATAGTGAGGTAAACTTCCGATTGCAGTTGTCTCAGGGAAGATGATTTCTTCTTCTTCCTTGAACAAACGAGCCGCATTGATACCTGCTACCAGACCAGAAGCCGCAGATTCTACATACCCCTCGACCCCTGTCATCTGACCAGCAAAAAAGAGTTGCGGATTTTTCTTAGAACGGAAGGTTTCAGTCAGCAGATTCGGTGAATCCATATAGGAATTGCGGTGCATCACACCATAGCGGACAAATTCGGCGTTCTCCAATCCCGGAATCATTTGAAAGACACGTTTTTGCTCTCCCCATTTAAGATGGGTTTGGAAGCCTACAATATTGTAGAGGCTACCTGCTGCATTATCTCTACGCAATTGGACAACTGCATAAGGGGTCTTATAGTCCCCATCACGGGTACCTGTATAGTTTTCTGGGTATTCCAGTCCAACTGGTTTCATGGGACCATAAAGCATGGTCTTCACACCGCGTTTTGCCATCACCTCAATTGGCATACAGCCTTCAAAATATTTTTCTTTTTCAAAGGAATTAAGAGGTGCTTCTTCGGCATGTACCAAGGCATCATGAAAGGCTAAAAATTCTTCCTTGGTCATTGGTGCATTAAGATAGGCTGCTTCTCCCTTATCATAGCGGGATTTTAGATAGACCTTACTCATATCAATGGTATTGACATCCACAATCGGCGCTGCGGCATCATAAAAATAAAAGCCAGAGCCACCGTTTAGGGCATGGATTTTTTCTGCTAAGGCATCACTTGTCAGAGGACCAGTCGCAATGACGGTAATCCCTGTTGTCGGTAACTCCCTTATCTCCTTACGAATAACCTCAATGAGGGGGTGCTGATGGAGTTCTTCTGTTACCATCTGAGAAAATCCCTCACGATCAACAGCCAAAGCACCTCCAGCAGGAACACGCGTACTCTCTCCTGCTCTCATAATAAGAGAGTCCAAGCGACGCATTTCTTCCTTGAGAAGCCCTACAGCATTGGTCAAGCTATCACCTCTAAGAGAATTTGAACAGACCAATTCTGCAAAATGATCCGTCTTATGTTGCGGTGTCGCTTTCACCCCACGCATTTCGTACAATTTAACGGGAATCCCTCGTTTAGCAATCTGATAAGCAGCTTCAGAGCCAGCCAAACCAGCTCCAATTACATTAATATAGGATTGAGACACTTCACTAATACCTCTTCGGGAGCAAATCTCCCACAAATCTTTCTATTATTTTATCGTTTTTTAATATCATTTTATATGGAACTCGGGCTAAAATCTCAGAAAAAAGATAAGAGTCTGGGACAAAAGTCTAACCTCAACTATAAAAAACGAACAAAACTGGTTTTCGGACACTCAACATTCTTGTTTGTTCGCTTTTTGTATTTCATTTATCAATTTGAAGATTTGATGATAAAGAATTTCAAAAATCAAAATCTTTTTGTCCCAGCCTCCCTATGTTTCAATCGCTTTTTTAACGCCCTCGTATTTTAATTGAACATCCCCTAGACCCTGTGCGAAACGATAGGCAGCTGTTTTGGCTTTAGCTAGCACCAACAGTCTCGGAATAGACTACCCGATAACACAACCGAAGTTTGTATCTTATGTATAAAATCCCTTTAAAGATAGGCTGAAAACCTCCACTGGAGCTTTTCACTCGTCAACTTTCCTATTTTGCTAGAGCCGTTGCGAACCTTGTTCACTTACGGATATGGATGCCTTTGGTACGCTTTGAGTTTTTTACGGGCTTGGTATCTTATAAATGACGAGCAATAGCTTGAGCCTGCTTACGTCCTTCTTGGGTCAAGGACCAGTCTGTCCACGAACCAACCAACCATACAATTGATCTGGTGTTGAGCTTGGAGCTGTTGCACAGGAATAATAGATTTCATACAGTTGTGCCCTTCTGTCATAACAGGCATATCCATGCGGCAATCAAAACACTTAGGATACTAAAGAGAGAGCCGATGAGATAATATTCTGCAAAAGCAGGATTTTCTGATATTTTATTGTAACGAGCAATTGATTTGGCGGTAAAGACAAGACCGATTGAAGCAAACTGATGAAAAATGATACAAATACTCATGACCACCCGTTCCAAAAGACCAATCATAGCTCCTGCACCAGGAATCGTGTCCATTTTTTGATGGGCTTGAGGCTGGTATTTTTGAAAGAATAGTTTGAAGGCAATATTGGTCGGCTTGGTAATCAATAAAAGAAATAAAACAACCGGCAATAGCTCTCCTCCTACCACATCTGGTAGAGCTATTGCCTTTACCAATGGAGTAAGTGCTAGGATAATTGATACGTGCAAGGCTTGATCGATGAGAAAAAGCATTAATATATCCCATTTAAACCACTTGGCAATATAAGGCTTTCCAATATCAATCATGGCATGGCTGAAGAACAGCAACAATGTCACTCCCCAAATAGATGGAAGAAATAGAGTTACAACCATCAGTGGCAGTGCTACTCCAATGAGATGAAAGCCTAAATAGAGCCACTCCCTGTCCTTTCTGTCAGCCACTTTTTGACTTTGTAAATGAAAATCTGATAAAAAATGGCAGATGAGCAATAGCGTTAAGATAGGTTGGTGTAGTAGATATTGTGAAAGACCGGTAGTTGACATACTTACTCCTTTCCTGCATGCTTGAGCATCTTCAATGCACAGTTTCGGGTTCGTAAATAAACCTTGATATTGCTGGTTTTCAGGCGCTTTGATAAGGCGCTACTTGTCGCTAAACCTAATCCTTTTGCAAGTGCTTGTTGGTCAAAGGATTCATGATAAATATTATTTTCTAATAGCTTCTCTAGAATCAACTCCTGACTAGCACGCCAGCCAGCTTTAATGGCCTCACTACTAGCAATTAAGGTGTTGACAACCTCTACAGTGGAGCTATCCTCAAAATGAACGGCAATCTGTGTATTGCCATAGTCGTTTTTTTGGTGAATAGCCTGAAGGGCTTTTCTGGCATACCAATAAGCTGGACCATCAGCACCAATACTTTGTTCAGGATTGATATCTGTCAGAATCGCCCCTAAACCAAGACCAAAGCGTATTGGGTATGGCTTCATAGTCATATTGATAGAATCAATTATTTGAAATAAAGGAGCATCTAAGGTCAGTAAGGCTTGAAACTCATCTCCTAGTGTGATAGACATTTTAGAAACCAGCACCTCACTATACTTAGCATTTAACTGATCTAAACAGGATTCTAACCTTTTTTGAACCTGGTAACGATCGGTGATTTTTTTTGAATCAATCATATCTCCGATTAAAGCAAAATAATTCATAGCCTACCTCTCATAAGCCTATTATAACAGATTGGGGCAAAAAAGTCTGTTATAACGGAAATTATTCAAAAAGTCCGCTATAGCAGACTTTTGAAACAAAGTTCAGTATAACGGAAATCTTACGCTAGTGATTAGAAAGAATCTAATGTTTATCGTGATGAATGGAAAGCACTTGGTAACACTAGGCACCAATCTCACGCATTGGAAAGATAAGTAGGAAGCGACCGAACTGTAGTCTAGATTTGAATTGTCCTATTTAATCTTTTCTTCTTCATAATCACCATTTGGACAAATCACCTGCTTGCCTCCACCTCTTACTTTCTTTTCAACCAGATAGTGCTGACATTTTGGACAGTCACGGCCAATTGGTTTCTCCCAGGAAGTGAACTCACACTCCGGATAGCGGTCACAACCGTAAAAAATGCGATTGCGCTTACTCTTGCGTTCAATGACCTGACCCTTACGACATTTTGGACAAGTCACACCAATTTCTTTAGTAATCTGCTTGGTGTTGCGACAATCAGGAAAATTGCTACAAGCATAGAATTTACCGAAGCGTCCCAACTTAATCACCATTTCATGACCACAGACCTCACAATCAAATCCAGCTGGTTCATCCTTGATTTGAATTTTTTCAATTTCAGTCTCAGCCTTGGCTAATTCAACCTTAAATGGCTGATAAAAATGATCAATAATATTCTGCCATTGCGCCTTTCCGACTTCTACATCATCTAGTTTCTGCTCCATTTCAGCGGTAAAAGTCACATTGACGATATCTGGAAAGAATTCAACAATCAATTTATTGACAATTTCTCCTAGCTCGGTCGGCTCAAATCGCTTGGCAACCAGTTTCACATAGTAACGTTTTTGAATGGTTTCAATGGTCGGAGCATAGGTTGAGGGACGCCCGACACCATTTTCTTCCAAGGTCTTAATCAAGGTTGCTTCTGAATAACGGGCAGGAGGCTGTGTAAAATGTTGTTCTGGCTTCGTTAAGATACGTTGTACCTTGTCACCAACTTCCATGTCCGGCAGCATCTTACTCTTATCTGAATCATTGTAAACTGCCAGATAACCGTCAAATTTGACCTGACTCCCATTAGCAGCAAATAGCACACCATTTTGCACTAAACGGACACTCATTGTATCAAATATTGCTGCAGTCATTTGACTTGCTACAAAGCGGTTCCAAATCAAGGTATAAAGCCTCAACTGATCTTTGTCTAGATGTTTCGCAATAGCCTCAGGGGTTAATTGAACATTGGACGGACGAATGGCTTCATGCGCATCTTGTGCCCCAGAGGCATTTTTGATTTTACTACCGTGCTTGGAATACTTGGCACCAAAACGCTCTGTAATAAAATCTGCAGCCTGTGCCTGAGCAACTGGACTGATCCTAGTCGAATCGGTACGCATATAGGTAATCAAGCCCTGTGTGCCGCCTGTTCCGAGGCTCACTCCTTCATACAACTGCTGAGCAACCATCATGGTTTTACGGGTTCGAAAATTGATTTTATTAGCTGCGTCCATCTGTAAGGTTGAGGTTGTGTATGGTAATGGTGCATTGCGTTTGCGCTCTTTGCGGTCTACCTTATCCACCAAGAACTCATCACCCTTAATCCGTGCTAAAACTTCTTTTACCTGCTCATTGTTTTCAAGTTTTAATTTCTTTTCATCTAGACCATAGAAACTAGCCTGAAATTTCTTCGTTCCTTTTTTAAAGGTGGCATCGATAGTCCAATATTCTTCTGGTTTGAAATTGTTAATATCATTTTCACGGTCGATAATCAATTTAAGAGCTACTGATTGTACACGACCTGCTGACAAGCCTTTTTTGACCTTCTTCCATAAAATAGGAGAAATCGAATAGCCGACAATACGGTCTAAGACCCGTCGAGCTTGCTGGGCATCTACTAAATCGTGGTCGATGGTTCGTGGTTCTTTAAAGGCATTTTTTACCGCATCCTTGGTAATCTCGTTAAAGACAACACGATTTTTATCCTTTTCGTCCAAACCTAAAATGTGAGCTAAATGCCAAGAAATGGCTTCTCCTTCACGGTCCGGGTCACTTGCTAGAAAAACTTGTTTCGCTTTTTTAGCTTCTTTTTTCAAGTCATTGATGAGGGGGCCTTTTCCACGAATATTGATATATTCAGGCTCATAATTATTGTCAAAATCAATAGACATGCTTGATTTTTTCAAATCACGGATATGTCCTACCGAGGCAACAACCTTGTAATTGCGTCCTAAATATTTTTCAATCGTTTTTGCCTTTGCCGGCGACTCCACGATGACTAAATTTTTGGGGTTGGTTACTTTTTTCTTTGTTGTTCCCATTGTTCTTACCTTTACAATATTTTAAACTAGTATAGCTTCAAAAAGAATATACTATTTTTAGGTAAGTGTCAAGATTTTTCTTTTCCTATAGGAATACCTGTTTTACAATCGATACTCTGAAAGGATATCCAGACCTGATGTGATGCACTTTGCACCCTCTTGGATTAAGAGATGACACCCCGCAGATTTTCCATCTGTAATGCTCCCTGGAATGGCAAAAATATCACGTCCCTCATTCAGGGCATATTCACAAGTAATCAAGCTACCTGAACGCATTTGAGCTTCTGCCACGATAATACCTTTGGATAAGCCAGCTATAATGCGGTTTCGCTCAGGGAAATGGTATTTGAGGGGCTTTTCATTCGGCGCATACTCTGATAAAAGCAGGTGGTGTTGAGCCAGATAAGCCTGTAGGTTCCTATTTTCTTTAGGATAGGCTGTAGCCAATCCATTGCCAAGAATAGCAATTGTTTTTCCACCATTTGCTAAGGAAGCCATGTGAGCCGCTGTATCGATTCCCCTTGCCAAACCACTGACAATCACAAAACGATTCTGAAGCTCTTTGATAACTTTTTGGACAGACCTAGTGCCTGCTTTACTGGCTAGTCTTGCTCCTACAATAGCTAGTTTGGGCTTGGTTAAGAGTTCAATATTTCCTTGATAAAAAAGGAGAACTGGAGGATTATAGATCTGTCTTAGCTCAATAGGATAGACTTCATCAAAAATTGAAAAAGAAGGGTAGCAAGCAAATTCTTTCCGACAAATCTCGTCATCTAATTGCTTATAGCGTTCTATAAAGAGGAGCGGATTGGAAGAGCTAGAGACAAGTGCGATGGATTTAAGAGATAAGGATTTCTCTATTTTTGCTTGATAAAGTAATACCTTATGGATTTGAAGATTGGTCAAGCCCGCTTTTTTTAGTTTAAACAGTTCAAAGTTATTCATTTTTCACCTCTACTAAATTTATTCGTAAAAAAACTCACATCTTAGTTTTTTTGAAAAATGAATAGTCTAAAAGGGGGATATCAAGTTTTTTGACAACACTCTTTCATACTGTTTCTATATGCTAGAGGTTTTGTCTAGCCTCATAAAATAAAAAAGCCTGATCTGCCTAGGCTTCTAAACGTTGGATATAAAATCGCACGCCTAGAAGCTGTGTACATGATAATAGATCAAGATGTTTTATATTTTTCAAGGAAAAAGCACAGAGCACCGATTAAATTTGCTTGATTATGGAACTGACAGGCCTGAATCTCCACTAAGTGAAGCGAATGGTTCGCAACTCCATCTACTTTGACGAGTTCTTGATACCTATTTTGAATCGACTTAATCAGTAAGTCTTGTTGACTAATTCCACCACCGATAACAATCTTGTCTAGTCTGACAAGACTTGTCAAGTTTAAAATTAAGTAGGCAATTTCATGACAATAGTTGTCAAATAAGGCAGCTAACTTCTGGTTGCTCCCTTCCTCTAACTCTTTAAAAACAGTCACTCCGTCTGCTTCTGACAACTGCAACTGATGACTCGCTTCTTCTACAAACTGAACAGCCGATCCTGCATTAGCAACCAGGCTCTTCACACCCCGTAAATGAAGATCAAGGATTGCTCCTATTTCCTGCAAGGTATTCGTATTATTTTTATTCACCAACGATTGTCTAAGGAGATTTAGCAGTAGATTTCCCGCCTTTAAATCTGAAAAGGTTGCTATATTTCCATTATGAACAAGAGCCAGACCGACCCCTGTTCCTAATACCATAGCCGCCCCAGATTGGACTGCTTTCAAATGTCCCAATCGTGCTTCTGCTAGACCTGCTGCATCGGCATCGTTTAGGACACTGATTGGCAAGGAAAAACGACTTTCAAGGTGTTGAGCAAGGGGGAGCGAGGTCAGGTAGGGAATCAAGCCCCCTTTATAGACAAAGCCTGTCTTGCGATTGATTGTACCTGGACAAGAAATGGCGATACCTGAAATCTCTTTGTGATAGGTGTCTACAATAGTTTCCAAGGAATGCAAAAACTCCTCCTTTGTAGCAGGAGTCTGTATCTTGTCTTGTTCTACTAAATGAAAACCCTCTGATATAAGGGTATACTTAATAAACGTCCCTCCAATATCAAAGGAAAGATAGGATGTTTCATTCTTCATTTCTTTTGTTCATTTCCTCGTTTGATAATTTTTTGATAATCCGTGCAGGATTTCCTGCCAGAACGACATTATCACCGAATGACTTGGTCACGACCGATCCAGCTCCAACGACCACATTATCTCCCAAGGAAACTCCAGGAAGAATGGTCACACCCCCACCAGCCCAGAAATTATGTCCGATGGTAATCGGTTTACCATACTCTAATCCTGCAATTCGTTCGTTCGCATCAAGAGGATGAAGTGGGGTTAGTAGCTGTACATTAGGGCCCAGCATAGCGTTGTCACCAATGCTAATGGGACATACATCCAGAAAAGTACAGTTAAAATTGGCATAGAAATTCTCACCTACATGGATATTGCATCCATAGTCACAGGCAAAATCTGGCTCTATATTGATCCATTCTCCAGTGCTACCAAACCAGGATTTGAGCAACTGACTGCGCTTTGTTTTATCCAATTCTTGATTAAACTCCATGCGGTATTGCCGAGCTAGGCTACGCAACTGCCGCAATTCTTCTTCACTGGCATCGTACAATAAGCCTGCTAACATTTTCTCACGTTCTGTCATTCTTTTTATCCTCCTTGTCTAGAGCATTGATTTGATTGGTTCAAAGGTCGTTCTATGAATGGGGCTTACCCCCTTTTTTTGTAAGCCCTCTAGATGCTTGGCAGTCCCATAACCCGCATTGTTAGCAAAATCATAGCCAGGATATACCTTATCAAAGTCTGTCATCATCTGATCCCTAGTAACCTTTGCCACAATACTCGCAGCAGCGATGGAAAGGCTAGTGGCATCTCCTTTTATAATTGAATTCTGGGCAATTGGTGTATCTAGGGTCATCGCATCAATCAGTATATGCTGTGGTCTTGGAGATAGTTGGCTCAAGGCCTCTAGCATAGCCAGTTTGGTCGCCTCATAAATATTGACTTCATCAATCACGTGATTATCCTTGACACCAATCCCTATGGCAACAGCTCGTTCTATCACTTCTTGGTAAATAGCTTGGTGCTTGGTTTTGGAGATTTTCTTAGAATCGTTCAGATAGCGAATCTTACAATCTTTGGGCAAAATAACTGCTGCAGCTACGACTGGACCTGCCAAGGGTCCCCGTCCGACTTCATCAATTCCTGCAATCAACTCTATCCCTTCTGCATACAAGGCATTTTCATGGACTAGCATCTGTTCTAGTCGCTGCTCTTCTACTTCCATTGCTTGAAAGTCCTTGAATTTTTTCTGAATGAGTGCCTGTACCCCTGCTCGATTATCATTAGCCAACTCCTCTAAACGAAGATCTGTCTTATCTGTAATAGTTGCAAGCAGTGCCTTTATGTCTTTAATCGTTGCCATCTATGTCCTCAACTGTATCTAGCGTGTAAAGCCCCAATTTTCCGTCTCGTACTTCCTTGACAAACAAGGTATAAAAACGATCATAGTCTTCACGAAAACCAAGTTTTTTCGTCATATCCATAATCATTTCAGGCGCTTCATATTCTAGATTTATCTGCTTAAAACGCTCTTTGAGTGCCTTAGGATAATGCTTTTTGAAATAATTCAAACCAAAAATTGTCACCTCATCCATGGGCAAGAGATTGTCTTTAATCGCCCCTGTCAAAGCTAATTTAAGCGCCACTTCTTCATCTTCAAATTTAGGCCATAAAATACCAGGAGTATCAAGAATTTCCAAGTCTTTGTTGGATTTGAGCCATTGTTGTCCCTTGGTAACACCCGGTCTATTTCCAACGACCGCAACTTTCTTACCTGCCAAGCGATTCATGAGGGTTGATTTTCCAGCATTAGGAATCCCAATAATCATCGTGCGCAAGGTTTCAATCTGAATCCCTCTTTCTTTCTGACGCTGGGTTTTCTCCCGCATCAGTTTTTTTGCAGCTTCTGTTACTTTTTTAACAGTTGACTGTTCCTTAGAATTAATGGTCAAGGTTGGAATCCCCTGTGCCTCAAAATAAGAACGCCAAATCTTGGTAGCCGTTGAATCAGCCAAATCAGCCTTATTTAAAATGAGTAGCTTGGGCTTATCTCCCACTATCTTTGTCAACATGGGATTTTGACTGGATAAGGGCAAGCGTGCATCGACTAAGATCGTCACAAAGTCAACAAATTTCAGATTATCCTGCACCTGTCGCCTTGCTTTTGACATGTGACCTGGAAACCAGTGAATAGTTGCCATGAGTGTATAATTCCTTTCGTATCAAGGGTTTTATGGAGGTAAATTTGCCTAAATTCTATCAGGTCACCAAAAGTTACCAAATGTAGACTGATTTCACCAAACCATTTTATCCCCAATCATTTTTTGCTTTTCTTCACGAATACATCTTATTTCAAAATAGGAGAGCAATAGTAATATGCCTTGGAAGATAGCTTTCTTTAATTCCAATTATATCTCGGAATTCTTCTAAATTTAAATTTGTTTTTCTGCTTTCATAGTGATTTTCAATCCAATTGTTTAATGGTTTAGAATACTTACAAGACCAAGACTTTAAAGCAGAAAAAGATATTTGATTTTTATTAATAAAATTATTTAATGCGTTCACTGCCATTTCTTGAGAGTTAGTTTGTCTATGAGTATAGCCGATTGTAGTTTCATAATTAGCATGACCTACACGATCCATAATGTCTCTTGTAGCCAATTCTGTACCCTCACTTTGCAGATACGTAATATGCATATGTCTAAATGAGTGTGGCGTTACATGTTTTGTCCACTTAAATCCAAATTTCTCTTCACAAGTTTCAATTAGCTCTTGCTCCACTCTGGCTAACACTTCACGAAAAAAGTGGGAAGTAAGGGGGAACCATATTCTGTCCGAAATATACTTTCTGTATGTGAAAAGGATTTAGCTGAATTTTCCAAAGCATACTTATCAAATTCATCACTAGTTTTTATCTAAAAGAAAATCGAAACTATATTTAATAGAAAATTGACACTGTCTATTATACCACGATTTTCTTTATTTTACTGCCCTTTGTTTCCATCTTAGAAACTCTTCAAATCCTTCTAAATTAATTGTAAATTCCCAAAGTAAGTTCTAGTCTGTCGCAAAAACTGGAAACTAGACTGAGACAAGGAAATAGGGTAGAACTTACTTTGAGACGTCTCAGAGCCAGTAACTTTAGTGTACTCTTTTTTTCAACAATTTTAGGCTCTATAATTTCTGTAGTGGGTAAATCCACTGTAGAGATTATGGAGCCTTTTTGAGTATAGAAAAAAAGTCCCATAT
>NZ_JBUEQR010000053.1:0-3301 GCF_054968985.1 Streptococcus sp. 1F3
TGGTCAGGCAACCGCCTTTACCTATGACCCATTGGGACGGGTGGTGGAGACGGTCGCACCGACTGGCGCCAAGCAAAGCTACACCTATGATGCGGTGGGAAATCGCCTCACCGAAACAACAGGGGAGGGGCATACGACCACCTTTACTTATGACGCCATGAACCGTCTCTCTAGCCTCAAACGCCCGACAGGTGGCGAGACAAGCTATGCTTATGACGGGACAGGTAGCCTCGCTAAGGAAAGGGATGCCAATGGACATACGACCACCTATACCAATGACCTCTACGGTCGAACGACCAAGCGGACCTTGCCAAATGAGGCAGTCTATACCTATGCCTATGATGTTCTTGGACGTTTGACCAAACAGACAGGTCCCCAAGGTCTGGCGAAGAGCTATACCTATGACGTGGCGGGTAACCTCACCAAGGAAACGGACCAGTCTGATCGAAGCAATAGCTATACCTACGACAAGGTGGGTCGTCTCTTAACAGCTAAGAATGCCCTTGACCTTGAGACTACCTATAGTTATGATGAGGCAGGGAATCTTGAGAAGTTGACCAGTCCATCGGGAGCGACCACTCGCTTTAGCTACACCACTCTTGATCAGCTCAAGACCATCACCAGTCCGACAGGTCGAGAGATTGCCTCAAGCTATGATCCAGTCGGTCAAGTAACCAAGCGGACCATCAACGGCAAGCGGGAGACCAGCTACACCTATGACCCCAATGGGAACCTCCTAGAGGAAACCAATCCACTAGGACAAGTGACCAAGCGAACCTATGATGCCGCGGGTCGCTTGACCAGTGAAAGTGATACGGCAGGTCAACTCAATCTCTACACCTATGACCATGACAACAATGTCACCAAGGTCATGAATGAAGCCGGTGGTCAAGCCAGCATGACCTATGACGGCAATGGCAATCTGACCAGTGTGACATCTGGTAGCGAGCGCATCAAGACTTACACCTATGACCTCAAGGACCAGTTGCTTTCAGCTACCCAAGGGACAGGGGACAAGGCTTCCACCTCAACCTACACCTATGATAGTGTGGGAAATGTCACTTCCATCACCAATGGCAATGGCAAGGTCACAACCTATACCTATGACCAACTCTCCAATGTCGTGGAGCGTATGACGGCTCTTGGCGACAAGGAGACCTACAGCTACAACGTCAACAACCAGCTGGAGAAAGTCACCAAGGCAGATGGAGAGACCATCACCTACGACTACAATAAGCTGGACCAACTGCTCAAGATAGATTACTCCAAGAAAGAAGAGGGGCAAGTCCTCTATACCTATGATAGCGACGGTCGCAGGGTATCCATGAGTGATCGGACAGGCACGACCAACTACGAGACCAACGCAGAAGGGGAGATTACGGGTGTCCGTCAGGGAGACGGTAGTCTGATTCAGTATGACTACGATGACTACGGCAACATCAGCCAGATGACCTACCCAGACGGTAGCCGCGTTTCCTACACCTATGACGAGCTGGATCGCTTGACCTCTGTGACCGATGGCAAGGGAGAAAAGACTAGCTACACCTACAATGAAGCAGGCGACATGACGGAAGTCAAACGGGGCGATGGCACCCAGACTTTCCTCACCTATGACCAGGCGCACCGAGTGACGGAAATCGTCCATCGCAATCAGAAAGCCAAGCTGATTTCCAGCTATGCTTACGAGTATGACGATGGCAACTACATCACCAAGGAGACCATCACCCAAGACGGGGAGACGGTGATTCAAGCCTACACCTATGACACCCTGGGTCAAGTAGAGACCATGACAGTATCCGACAAGGCAGGCAAGGAATTATCGAAACTCACCTACACCTATGACCTAGCAGGAAACAAACTGACTAGTACAGAAGAAGTAGAGGGCAAGGAAGAAGAGACCCGCTTCACTTACGATGACAATAACCGCCTAACCAAACTAGAAAACAAGGACGGTATAACGACCTATACCTACGACAGGAACGGCAACCGCATCTCGTCTAAGAAGAATGATGACAAGTTAGACTACATCTACGACACAGAGAACCGCCTCCTTGCGGTTAAGGACAAGGAGGGACTTCTGATGGCAGCCCTCTATGACGGGGATGACAATCGAGTCTTTACTGCTAGCCGTAAGAAAGGTAAACATAGCTACCAGCTCTTCAAACGAGAGGAGAAGAGGAAGTCTCCTTATACTGCCCCGAATGGGGAGGAGCCGAGTCTCTTCTGGTATGGCTTTAGCCAGAATGTCTTACAGGCATTGTCTACCCTACCACAGACGGTGGGGACCATCTGGCATGAGATTTTTGATGATGTGTCGACTGCCTACCACCAGAAAGTGGCGAAAGACCGGGCGACCAAGGAGGGGCTAGTGGTCAATCCACCAGAGCTTGGAGATCTGCCGGGTGAGGGTCAAGTGACCTATGCGAGCGAGGTCAAAGAGGTTCTCATTCCTTACACCACACGGGAGGATAGCTTTAACTATTACGAAGAGCGGAACTATGTCAACGATGTCAATCGTGAACACACCAAGGTACTCCAGACCTATGATCGAGACTTGAAAGCAAGAGAGACCTATACCTACGGACAGGGCAGAACGTCTTATCTCAACCATGAGACAGGAGATACTTATCACTACCTGACCAACCAGGCAGGCTCCGTCACAGGCTTGACCAAGGACGGAGTAGCAGTTGCGTCCAGCCAGTACCAACTCTACGGAGCAAGTAAGTCTAGCACGGACGAGACAGGCAACCCATTTGCCTACAATGGGGAAGCTCGTGACATCACAGGACTAGATTACCTCAGAGCACGGTATTACGACAGCCAAGCAGGTACTTTCCTTACAGAAGACAGCTATCAAGGGGAACTAGATGACCCGCTTAGCCAGAATCTCTACAGCTATGTTCATAACAATCCAGTCAACTACACCGACCCAAGTGGGCATTTCTTGCAGGGACTTGTTAGGGGTGCTAAGAAGTTATGGAATGGTGCGAAGAAAGTAGCAAGTAATGCTTGGAATACGGTGAAACGAGTTGCGACTAATACTTGGAATTCAGTTAAGAGTGCCTATCATACAGGAGTTAACTGGATTAGCAACAAGGTAAATCAAGCCAAACAGTGGGTAGGTCAGCAGTGGAATAATGCAAAAAACTGGGTTGGGCAACAAATCAATAACCTCTACCATGCTGGACAACAAGCCTATCAGAGTGCAAGTAGCTATGTAGGGCAGAAGTATGAACAAGTTAGCCAAGGGGTGAACAATGCTTGGGAACAAGCCAAGGCAACAGGACAGTCTGTCTATAAT
>NZ_JBUEQR010000054.1:0-17832 GCF_054968985.1 Streptococcus sp. 1F3
TTTGAAAACTTTAAAAAACGCATTTTGATTGCTTTAAACGTAAAGAAAGAGAGAACCAAGTTCGTCCTCTCTAGGTGTTAGCTTTTCATCAACCCACTACAGTTGACAAAGAGCCTTTATTTCTCCAAATGCCAAATGTCTTCATTGTACTGCTCAATCGTGCGATCACTAGAGAAGAAACCAGCCTTAGCAATATTAACAATAACCTTTTCTAACCAAGCATCACGATCTTCATAGTCTGCTAGCATTCCTTCCTTGGTCACAATGTATTCTTCTAAGTCGAGAAGGGTCATAAAATGGTCATGGTGTTTGAGATTATCCTGTAATCTCCACAAGCGCTCATCAATTCCTCCTGCCTGACGAACAAGGTCACTTGTGATAAAGTCAATCAGTGGCCGAATACCTTCTTTCTCATAGAAGCTATATGGATGGTAGCTACAATGTACGTAATGGTCAATCACTGTCTGACTATCTTGACCAAATATGTAAATATTATCATCGCCAACCAGCTCATGGATTTCCACATTAGCCCCATCGTCCGTACCGATCGTCAAAGCCCCATTGAGCATAAACTTCATATTCCCTGTACCAGATGCTTCTTTAGAAGCAAGGGAAATTTGTTCTGAAATATCAGCAGCCGGAATGATAAAGCTCGCCTCCGTAACATTATAATTTTCAATCATGACCACCTGCAAATGCGGACTGACTTCAGGATCGTGCTGAATCACTTGTGACAAGACCAGAATTAAATGAATCATATCCTGAGCGGTCGTATAGGCAGGCGCCGCTTTTCCGCCAAAGAACACCGTCAATGGACGAGCTGGAATATGACCTGCCTTGATGTCCAAATACTTATGAATCACATATAAGATATTCATCTGTTGGCGTTTGTATTCGTGCATTCGCTTAATTTGTACATCAAAAATCGAATCTGGGTTCACCTCAACTCCTTGAGTTTTGGCAATATGGCGTTGCAATTTACGCTTGTTATGGCGTTTAATCTTTTCCAATTCCTGCTTAAAGGCTCTGTCGTCTTTATAGGCAAGTAAGCCTTCCAAAGCCTCCGCATGGCGGTGATAATCACGTCCAATCAAGCCATCCAAATAATGTGCTAAGCGTGGATTAGCATGTAAGAGCCAGCGACGGAAGGTAATCCCATTGGTCTTATTGTTGAATTTATCAGGATACAGTTCGTAGAAAGCCTTGAGTTCTGATGACTTTAAGATCTCAGTGTGAAGGGCCGCAACCCCATTGATAGAATAACCATAGTGAATATCCATATGTGCCATATGGACACGACCATGTTCATCAATGATATTGACCGCTGGATGATCTTTAATGACTTTGGCACGACGATCCAATTCTTCAATGAAAGGAACCAGATGTGGAACAACCTTATTTAAGAAATGAAGGGGCCATTTTTCCAAGGCTTCAGCTAAGATTGTGTGATTGGTATAAGCCGTCATACTCTTCACAATCTCTACCGCCTCGTCAAAGGAAATACCACGGAGTTCCAAAAGACGAATCAATTCTGGGATAATAAGCGATGGGTGAGTATCATTGATTTGAACAACAGCATAATCTGCCAAATCGTGTAGATTAGACCCTTTAGCCACTGCTTCGTCAATCAATAATTGTGCGGCATTTGATACCATAAAATACTGTTGGAAAATCCGCAAAATTTTTCCTTGGTCCGTCGAGTCATCAGGATAGAGGAAAAGGGTCAGATTACGGAAAATATCCTCCATATCAAAATCAATTCCATCATCAATGATATTATCATCAACAGAAGCCAAATCAAAAAGACGCAGACGGTTTTTCTTTTCTGTCTGATAGCCTGGCACATCAATGTCATAGAGTTTTGATGTCAAGGTAAAGTGCGCAAATGGAACCTGATAAGAAATAGGAGATTCTGTCAACCAAGAATGGGGAGTAATCCACTCATTCGGTATAGCCGACTGCTGGTGGTACTGAAATAGCTGACGAAACAGACCAAAATGGTAATTGAGACCGACACCATCTCCATTCAAACCAAGACTTGCAATCGAATCAAGGAAGCAGGCAGCTAAACGACCCAGCCCTCCATTTCCCAAAGAAGGCTCCAGCTCCATTTCTTCAATCGTAATCAAGTCCTTCCCAGCTTCTGCTAGCTGGTCCTTCACCTCGTCATACAAACCTAAATTGATAAGATTATTGGACAAGAGCTTTCCAATCAAAAACTCAGCAGAAATATAATAGACCTTTTTCTTTTGATTATTCGTACACTTAGCTTCACTCCGTTGCTTCGTAAAAGCAAGTAGAGCATAATACAACTCTTGATCCGAGCAATCCTCGATTCGCTTGGCATACATAGTTTGCACAAAATTTTGTAGATTGATCATCCTTTTGTTCACTCCTCTATTTTCAGTCTTAGCTAGAAATACATATGCAAGTTTTCCGATTTTTTTGGAAACGCTTTCTACTTTATTGTACTATATTTTCCCCAAAAAGGCAATAACCTATCCTAAAAAAAACAATCCAGCGGACTGTTTTTTCTCGAGCCTGGAAATATAAAAGCGAGTTAACAAAGTAATATAGCCAATCCGTTTTATTGAAGATCACCACTTCTTTCTGCCTTTACCACCTTGAAATCCCATTGAAACTGCTTGGGCAAACTTAAAGAAACAATCATAAAATGATTACTACGATTGAAGAAAAAGTCTATTTCGACTAATTTTCGTTAATCTTTTTTCTTTTGCTAAAAAATAGAAAAACTCTTAGAAATACTGCTATATCAGTATTTTTAAGAGTTGCTTCAAGGTGATATTCACGCTTTGAATGTACTATTTTTCTGTCACTTAGAGGGTTTGTCTACGATTACTACGATTCAAACCTGTAAGTGAAGCGCTGTGCCACTATTTTAAAACTTAAACACTATATTGTCCTTTAGTCTATAGTTACAGAACGTAGACTAAATAATGATAAAAGATAAACGAAATGAGTATAACTCTTTGCTCCCTGCAGAGAGTCCAAACTAAGTGTCCGAAAATAGCTATCTCGGACACTCATCATACTTTATGCTTGTACTCAAAGAAAATCAAAAAGAGGCGAGGAAACACAATCGAAGATAGAACTGGAATTCATTAAGATAAGTTGACCAAGTATAATGTTGATTTTCAAAGGGTATTACTAGGATTATTCCTCTCTCTTTCTGTTACTAGAAAAGAAGACAGTCAATAAAATGGTGGTCAGTCCTAATAAAAAGCTCGTATCTGATGAACTATCATTAGTCGCAGGCAAGACTTTTCTGGAATGATTCGCCGGACTCATCTGAGCGACTAGCACTTGGTTGGCTGATACATCTTGCTCTTTTTGAACAAATGGGTAATCAGTGGAATCTTGATTCAACTGACCATTTGAACTTGCCCCTCCTATTTCACTTGTATCCAACTTGTTAATATGTTTATAGACAAGAGCATAGATACTAAAGTGTTTCGTGCTAAATTCAACTGTGTTCCCAATCTGTGTGAAGGACAGCCCCTCAAGTTCATTGGTATCATTGATATGATAGAGTGCTTCTACCTCTCCCTTAGCAGGTAAGCGAACCAACACAGAACCTTTCGGCTGTTGTACCCTGCCATTCTTATCAATAAGCATGATATCAAAGGCATCATAGGCACGATTTTCTAGAACTTGGGTCTCTGTCCTACGTACCACAATTCTCTCAATCCCCTCCAGAATATTCGCTTGAGCGGTGACAGACAAGCCAGTTACTGGATCTTTCAAGACACGAGTACCGACAGGAGGCAGAATGGGGCTTGGAGTTGCTTCTTCTGGCCGAACTGGAAGAGCAGGTTGGCTTGGTTGCTCAGGACTTGGAGTTGGTATCTCTGGTTCCGTTGGAACGACTGGTCTCTCCTCATCTGGCACTTGATGTTTATCCAGTTTAAAGAGCCGAATATCCCGTAAAGTCATCATCCTATTATTGACATCAGATGGCTGAACCTGTGCCTCAAGGATCGTTATAACCACCCTATCCACCTTTGCTGGATTTACCAATTCATGACGGGCCATCGCTTCAGCAAATGGACTCTCCACTAGATCAGATTCATAAACTAACTCATCTCCCAGATAGGTCGCCACCTTATACTTGGTCACTGTACCATTCCCTGGTGTTCGTTTGTCTATTTCGAGTGATGTCAAGTAGAAAGAAGTTCCATCTTGACGTTTGAAGCTAATTTCTTGTGGTAGACTGATTTCTGCTGGCAAGCGTCCGTCAATATAGTTTGGTTCCCAATCCCACTTGAGTTCTGCAAGGCTGTTTGGATTATCATCATTGAGGTTGGCAAGACCATTTCCTTCCTGATACACTCCATCGTTGCCTGATATAGTTAGTTCACTCGCAGGGATACGGCTTTCCTCAACTTCTGGACTAGCTGGCTCCACTAGCTGACCTTCATGCAAGATAGGACTAGAGGAACTGACACGGTCACTTCCTGTCAAGATAGCCGCTTCAAAGTTCAAGCTGACATCAGTCGCACGTTTAGCGCGCAGACGAATGCTTGCAATCTTCTTATCACCATGGATAACTGGATTATCACGACGATTACTGAGGAGAACAAAGGCTTCAATAGATTTATCACCATGTGTACGAACAGTTGAAAAGTTCTGCATACTAGCCACATCTTGAGCAATTGTTACCTGACCGATCACTTCATAGAGATCTTTATCAACCGGCAGGGCTGCTGTAATCGCATCAATATTAGTCAAGCCCTCACCAGTCAAACTAACCGTAAATTCCTCACCAGCACCAACACTATTTCGATCACTACTCCATACCAGACGACCTCCAGCTGGACCGCTCATCTTATCGCCTTCTCCAAGTTGATTAGTCACGTAATAAATATCTGAAGCATCAATTACGTTGTTCTTGTTCAAATCTGCAACCTCTACATATCCCTCAAAATCATTGTCCTTGCCACGGCGTAGACCTGCATAGTTTATCAATGAGGTGATATCATTGCTGTCAATCGTGCCATCAGCTGTCACGTCTCCAACTACACGGGCTTTGGTTCCATCCTTCTTGAAGACAAATAACTCTTGCCCAGAAACAAAGGTATTAGCTGAGTCAGCTGAATTGCCTGCTGTTCCCGTAACATTAAAGCGGACATAGCGGGCTGTTACACCTGCAGGGAAGGTGTAGGTCTTTTCAGTCGCATCTGCTGCCCAGTTCACTGTAGAATTTTCAGTAGTAAACCAATGTACCCCGTCTTCACTAAACAAAATTTCTCCGGTCATAATGATACCATTTAGACCGCCATCTGAGCGTGGAACATAGACTAACTTATCCAACTCATAAGCCGCCTGCAGGTCAAGAGTCAATAGTTCTGGCACAGCCTTGATGTCCCATTTAGAATGATATTGACTACCAATATTCTTATCTACCAGATGGCGATGTGGAGTATTTTCTTGAGCTTCCTGATTACTTTGGATATGAATAGTATCAATGACATTCACCAGAGGATTGGCCTTAGTCGTTGATGTAACCATCTCTGACCATGGTGTTACATGGCTATTAGCCACAATAGCTCGGATACGATAGTTATGCTGGCTGGCAAATGGAAGCTCCTTGTGTTCAAAACGCTCGCCTTTGATATTGCTATATCGTACACCATCAATTTCGAGTTCATAGCTAGTAGCTCCCTCGACAGCATCCCAAGAGAGAAAGACCGATGTTGCTGTATTTGCCTCATCATCAGTTGAGAGAACCGGTGCCTGCCCTTCTTCACGGCTTGGGATAGATTGGGCATTTCGATTCATGACAAATCCGTCAAGCTCTAAGCTAACTGTGTGGGCGGTCACATCCATAACAGCAGATTTTACACGCAAGACAGGATTTTTTGTGATAGCTCGTCCGTAGTAAGCTCCACCTTCTGTTGAGAATTGATTGAGGTTTGGCGTAGCATCATAGTAATAGACATTGCTCCCTGCTTTGAAAGCTTCCAGACTGTCTACACGGGCCAATTCGACCGCCTGACCATCTACGAGAAGACGAATGCTGCTTGGCTCACTTGACACATTCACATTGAATTGACTTGCCTTTTCTCTGACAAAGTTTTCGTAATTGTTGTCCGTACGATTGATTGTCAAGGTTACACGCTGACCATCTTGCATACTGGTCATCAAGGTCTTCGCAACTTTACCGAGTTTGTAGCTTTCTGTCACACCATCATCTTCAATAAGAGTAAAGTCTGTATTGCCATGTGGATAGAAATCTACCTGACGCAAGGTGTGATCCATTTCCTTATAATTATTATTGGCAGATGTAATTGGAATAATCGCTCCATTACGGATAAAGACTGGCAACTTCCAGATTGGGGCATTGAAGCTATTAAGCATCTGTCCACCTTCATAGATCTCTCCGGTAAAAAAGTCAATCCATTGCTCACCAGTCGGTAGATAAATCTTGTTCCGAATATCATTGCCATCTACATCACTTTGTACCTGCTCATAGATGGGAGCTACAAGAATATTTTTACCATACATGTATTGATACTGAACATCTTTAGTATAGTTAATTGCCTCATTTGGGAATTGAAGGAACATGGCTTGGATAATCGGATTGCCATTTGCTGCTTCATGCATGAGGCTATAGGAGTATGGTACTAGCATAGACTTCCATTTAAGATAGGAACGGTTAATATCTGTTGTCGTGTGGTCAAAGGCATACGGATTCTTCGGATTCCATCCCCAACCATCCATATTGAGCTGCATCCCTGTAAAAGTCTTCCATTGGTAATCACGGATATTGATAACCTTATTGCCCCCACCAAAGATACCGTCCATATCTGAGGTGATATTTGGATTTCCTGAAAGCCCTGTACCAATATAAGTTGGTATATGGAAGCGGATATACTCCCACTCACCACCTACCTGATCCCCCGACCAGATACCTCCGTAGCGTTGTGTACCACCCCATCCGTCTAAGGTAATGATAAATGGACGGGCATTCTTTCCCTGAGTAGTCATGATATGAGCGGCATCTGCAATACCATTGAGACCGAAGGAATAACCTGGCCCTACCCAAGCCACATCTGTCTTGAGAATACGGACAAGTGCTTCCCGTACTTCATTTGGCAAATCACGTTGTAATAGTGCAGCAATCTCCTCTTTTGGATGAAGATCTGATTGAGTCCATAGACCAGACTCGACACCGTGCTGACGAGCATACTCACTAAACTCTTTCAAATTCTGGATATTTCCCTCAAGTGTACTTGTCTGACCATACCCTGCACCGTATCCGTCATTTGATAAAATCCAGCCCAGAGGCATATCATTTCGTCTATAGCGGTCAATAACAGCTGTCGCAGTAAATGGATAGTTGGCATCACCCGGACGACCGTTCAATGACTCACGAATTCCCTCACGGTCTCCTAGATGTTGTGGCTGGTATTCCTTATAGTATTTACCGACTTCCTCAAAAAAGACTGCGCCTGGTGTCCCCTCTGGAACTTCCACCCAGTAGTCACGATTATAGGCATTAAGATGTCCTTCATAAAGAGAAAAGATTGGCAAGACCTGTGGCGCACCTGTCAGCTCGTAGTAATCTTTAAGCAAATCAATCGGTTTGCTATTAACGAAATAGTAGGCATCAAAACTTGGGTCATTATGTATAGTGCTGACTACAGTTGTATCATTTTGTCCAAAGTCATAGCGACCTGGACGGAAGGTATGGCGGAGGACACCGTAGCCATCTGTGGTCCAGTAGAATGGATTAGGAGAGGCAACTCCTCCATCTACCCAATTGTTTTCATTGACAATATTGATACTATGGCCCTTATGAGTAAAACGACCATTTTGCGTACCACCACCAAAGTATTGGCTGTTTTTACCAGCTTTCAGCGTTTGCTTGGTCTGTGTCGCCGTCATCTCCAGAGGGGCCGCTTCGGATAAGACAACCTTACGACTACGTTTATCATAGATTTCTAAGGTACTATGAGCCTTGCTGAGACGAAGTTCTACTGCTCCTGTGTCAATCAAGTAATGGCTATCAGCATCACGAAGAGCTGGTACAGATCCTCTTGAATAGTCAGATAAGTGTTTGACTACAATTTCAGCCGGTCGAGCTTCTGGCCAAGCTAGGGTAGGAGAATCAGTGAAGTTTTCTCCTTGAGCTACGATTTGATAGCGAACCACATGATCATTATGGATAGAGATTTTACCACGCTGACCAGTCGCATAAGTCACATCAAATACACGAGGGTCTATCTCACTGACAGCTATGGAGGTAATCGCACCCAAATGAGCCTCTTTTCGGCTGTATTCTGGTTCATTCAACTCCATTTCCTGACGTCGTTCCAAACCATCAATAGCAGCTTGAACTTCACGAACCAAACGAGGCACATCTTCTGCCTTTATCGTATTAGACGCAAGGGTTCTTTCGGTCTCTCCTATCAGATTAAGGAGAACACTCGCAGTTGCATCTGTATAGTAAGAAGAAAGTTCATTGTGAGCTTTTGCCTCTACAAGACTATCACGGAGAGGTTTCAGATGATCATGCTTGCCAAAAATCAATTCTGCTGCAGAACCAAAGCCACCAACCCCTTCTAAGACATCAAACTTGAGATAACGTGCTTTTGTCGTTTCAAAATCAACAGTCTTGTCTGAACTACTGCTATCAAAAGTACCGGCTGCCAACTCTACCCATTCGTCAGCCTCCGCCAGTTTACAGGAAAGTTTGTAGCGAGTTATATTCCCATTTGTACCAATTTGACGAGGGACATAGACCATGTGGTCAATGGTTTGTTGTTCTTTCATATCAATGGTAACTGTTGCTGGTAACTCTTTTTTACTTGGGTTCCACTGGGTATGCCAGATGGTATCACGATTACCGTCAAAGGCTGAGCCAATCGGATCACCTCCATCTTCATTATTTGTATTTACCGTCCAGTGACTATTATCCAGCTCCTCTGCACTAGTGTTCACATCCTGGCGAACAATAAAACGATCAATCAAGCCCTGCATCGCATTGGTGCGGCTGCCGATATACTCGACTGGAAGCGTTAGACTAGCAAGTTTATTCGGTTCGCCTGATGGCGTACTTCTGAAGACCCGATTGTTTTTTGGAGTACGACTTAACGTATGGACAAGCTCTCCATTCACCAAAAGATCTGCCTCTCCCTCACGACCGACAAAGGTCAATTCAACCCATTCTCCCTTTGGTAGAATGTAGTCAAAGGAGTAATCATAACCTTCTGTCGAGAATCCGACTTTACCAGTTTCTTTTTGTACTAATTTGATTGCCGAAGTACCTGACTCTGCAAGAATTTGCTCACCTGTTGCAGTAACGTCAAGTTTGACGCGAGCAGTTAAACTATTGCCAACGCCGACCTTTGTCAGCGGTGTCTTGATGTGACTTACACCACCACTGAGGCGCAAAGCATAGCCAGTTCCTACCTGTTCATAGCTAACATTAACTGGACTGGTCGCATCACGATCATTACCAGACACATCATCAAGTGTCTCTGTATCAAATTTATAATCAAGAACAACACCTGTCACACTGTCCACGCGGTGATAGGGGTTATAGTTGACAGGGTCTCCTATTATTGACTCAACTTTCTTTAGCTCTGCGTAATTTCCCATATCTCGATTCCCCCACATCTTAGTAGCGAGAGCTGGGAGAGCCGCATCAAAGCGACGGTAAACATCGTGTTCTAATACACCATTTGCTTGTTTGTCAATCTTATCATTCCAGATAGCAAAAGCTGCACCTATGACTTGTTTATCACCAACGGGGAGTCGTGTACCACCAAAATTATTGACCTCCCAATTGTTATAGAGATGTTCAGAGTTAAGATAGTCATAGTAATAGCCTGCTGATGGTACAATGTAGAGGTCACCATCAATCGTATTGATGAGCTTATATCCTTGGTCATACATGGCTTTTGGATTAGCCCATCCAGTATTCCAAATATTGAGCTCTGTACCTACTACCTGAACAGGAGTATTGCCTGCCTTAGCGGTCAAACTTCCCCAAAAACGAGGCGTCTTCCCCTTACTAATAGCGTACTTGAGCAAATCATCAGTAAACTTACGGAAGCCTTCATTATTGCCTTCAAATTCATCAACACCGATATGGATGGTGTCCGTATCCGCAAAGACAGAATTGGCACCACCATCAATATACTCGTTCCAAACTGACTTGATAAATTCTAAAGAATTAGGATTCGATACTTCCAGATGATCAACCCAGCGGCGAACCGTATGGTCTGTCATAGTCAGATCAGGACGAACCTTTGTAAAGGCAAGAGCATGCGCTGGTGCATCAAACTCAGGGACAATCTTGATCCCGTGCTTCTTCGCAAAAGCGATTAGTTCCTTAAACTCTGCCTTAGTATAAAAGAGATCTTTAGCTGTCAAATCTGCCTTATTGAGACCGTTATTGCCACCCTCTCGAATTTCCGATTCTAGACGGAAAGCTGAGTAAGCGCCCTGTGGTTTATCTGTATTTTGATAGTCCTCCACCTGTATATAATTATCATTTAGATGGATATGAAAGTCATTATACTTATACCAAGCCAACTTCTTAATCATATCTTTTAAAGTGCTCAGTTGGAAAGGTTTACGAGCTACATCAAGGACAAATCCCCGCGTCTCAAATTTAGGATAATCTCGTGCAATCCCTCTGTCAATACTGCTCGGATTTTGTTTGAGAACTTGGAGCAAGGTTTGGGTAGACCAAAACATACCTACCGCATCCTGTGCCTCTACCTTGACAGTATCTGCAATTGTCATCAAGTAACCCTCACGCTTGAGACCCTTGTCGTTATCGTTTAACTCAAAATAGAAATCTCCTGCCTTTGTTTCAGTCGCATAGACAATCGAAATCTGATGACCTGTAATCGTTTCATAATCTTCCTTAAAACTGGTAACTGCACTATCCAAACTCTCGCGGTCTTTGGGATTGACCACGATTCGTGCGGTTGGACCAACTTGAAAGACACCTGTATGCCCTTTCCATTCGGCAATACCTGGTAGAACCTTGAGCTTGGCATTATCTTCTTCAGTCACTCTGTACTTCCCGCGTACCAAAACTCTTCGTTCAGGACCAATAAGGGTTTCATCGCCTCTGGTCAATTTATAATTGAAAGTCACTGTCGTATCTACAATAGGCTGGTAAACGGTTAAATCACGGTCAATAATCTGCTCAAAGTCAGCACCAACAAATTCTAAAGTAACACCTGTTGGAGCTGCTGGCAGAGACCAGCGACCGATTGTACCATCAATCTCAGTAGGAAGATGCAAGGCACTCTCAATGTCTGCTAGGGAAGCTTTTTCCACTGTATAAATCGGCTGACGATACACCTCCAATTCATGTACAGAAACATTGCCCCAAGAGATCGAGTTCGTTGCATCTTTTTTACGCCCCTCATGCTGGAAGCTATCAATCATCAAACGAACATAACGTGCCTCTTGTGGAGTAGCTAAGGTAATAATGTCATCATGCTCTGGGCGACGGTTAAAACCGGCTACATCTGACCATGTCGTACCATCTTGTGATGTTTGTATCTTATAAGCTGTAGCATTATCTCGCTCCCATCGTATAACTACCGATGAAACCGTCTGATTGGCACCAAGGTCAACTTGCAACGTTTTTGGAATATCAGAAACAGCACTTGCCCAGCGTGAAGTCTTGTTACCATCTACTGCCTTGTCTGCTCCTAAAGAATCTGCCTCAACATCATTAGCAACAGCTGTTTTTTGATAAGCTAAGTTTTGGATTTTTTCTTTTCCTAATACTTGGAACTCATAAAGGGAGACGGAAGGCCAATTCAATGTTCCACCGTCAAACTGATCGACAACGAGACGGGCATAACGAGCAGTGACAGGCGCTTCTAGGACAATATTGCTCTTTAAAGGCAAATACTCTTCACTCCGAACACTCTTAACAAATGTAAAATCTTGCCCGTTCTGTGAAGTTTCAACACGGAAGCCCTTGATATTTTGACGTTCCCATTCAACAGCAAAGGCCTCAATTGTGCGCTCTTTTAGAAGGTTCACTGTCAAATACTGAGTATCCGTAGTATAATCTGTTGCCCAGCGTGAGTGATTTGCCTTAGTCGCCTCTTCACGGTTAACGATGCCATCTATTGCTTTTGAGGCATCAAAGTTAGTGCCTGACTCAACATTTGAGGCAGTAGCGATTCCCTCGATAGCAAAATTGATATAGTGAGTATTTTTAGCATTCTCTGGAACTTCTTCTGCTCCTCTTTCAATCGAATGATTGTCCTCTAAACTACGTTTTACGATTCTATTCGGTTGGCTTTCCATACCTTCATCCGATAGTTTATTAGAAGATTCAAATACTTCTGTCTTCTCATCACTATATGTTGTATTGACATCTTCTACTGGATCTCCGTCTGTAACCTTTTCAATCTCAGTAGGAACTAAGCTCTCTTCCATTTTATTGAATGCGCTTACATTTTTTCCTATAACAAATGAAGCCCCTTCAGTATCTTGAGCTGAGTCTTCCTGATGAATCATTTCTCTCCTTATCTGAGTTCCATCTTGCTCAGCTGCCAAAACCGTATCTTGTCCTAAAAAAGAAAAGGATAAGAAGGTTCCTACCAAAACTGCAGCTACACCGATATGAGTCTTCCGAATTGAATACCTCTGATGACGGTCAACGGAGTGCATTTGTTCTTTTTTCATACAAAATTCTCCTTTTTTATATATAAATATATTTTTTACATGCTAAGTATACTACATACTGTTCCCATTGTAAATAAAAAATAAAACTCGAGAAAAAATGAAATGCTTTAAATTAGCAATTAGTTGACAAACAAAATAATACATCGTAGAATAGTGATATTCATTTAATAGCATTCGTTTTTTCAATATCTTCAGTCCAGGAGCGACTTTATGATGAAAGGATACGTTTATGGAACAACTTTTCTTTAACAGAAAAAACAACTATACTGTCCGCAAAATGACTATCGGATTATGTTCGGTCTTTATAGGCTTTTGTTTCCTCGGAAGTAAGGCTAGTGCTCAAGAACTAGCAGATGCAGATCAAATGGATAGAGTTAAGATAATAGATTCATTTCTAGAAACTAGACCAAAGGATGTTTCAGAGTCCTTCATACCTCTTCCAGCCGAAGAGACAATAGAAAAACCTCTAAGCTCCTCTGAGATTCAAGAACCCCACTCCACTTTTTCTACTACTGGAAAAACTGTAGAAAACACAGAACTTGAGAAAAACACTAATCAACCAATAAGTAATCCTTCCCATTTAGAAGGGATTACAAATATGCAAGGATATGAAAATGAAGCTATACCCAACAATTACAACTCCGAACCGAGCAATCCTAACACTAACTCTGGCCTATCTTCAGAAGAGTTATCAACTTTAGAAAATACCGAGCCATTTTTAAAACCTCAAAATGTAACCGCTAACAAAATTAAAGCTGAAATAGACCAAGCAAGTGACTCTCCAAAAAATAGAAGCCGACGTGCTACTCATGAGGAGCCTATCGAACCCAAAGGAGCTATTCCTAACGCTGCACAGTTAAAATACCAAAAAGAAGAATTAGCTGCCTTTGTTCACTTTGGTCCCAATACCTTTAATGAGATTGAGTGGGGAGAACACTATGGTTCAAGAGAGCCGAGAGAGATTTTTAAACTAAAAGAAGAGTTTGATGCAGAAACACTCATCCGTACCCTAAAAGAAGCTGGATTTAAAAAAGTTATTGTCACAGCGAAACACCACGATGGTTTTGCTATTTGGAATAGTCAATATACAGATTATGATATTGCAAATACAGATTATAAACAAGGTGCTGGAGATATTCTAGCTGAAATCTCAACTGCTGCTAGTAAATATAATATAGACATGGGCTTATATCTATCACCTTGGGATATTCATGATACCAGTTATGGATACAGAGACGCTCAAGGAAATGCCTTGGTAGGGAGTGATGGGCAACCTATCAACAATATGACCTGGGAGGAAGTTGAAGAAAAAGATGTCTTTGACTATAACGATTTTTACGACAACCAACTTAGAGAAATCTTAGGAAACAAAAAATATGGTAACAAGGGACGTTTTACTGAAATCTGGATGGACGGTGCTAAAGGAAGCGGTACTGCTGTGCAACATTATGATTTCAAACGTTGGTTTGAAACCATTCAAAGTCTACAAGGAAAAGCAGCAGGATATGATTCTGATGTTCTATTATTTGGATCAGCGGATCGCACAACTGTACGCTGGATTGGAAATGAACACGGACACGCTCCAGAAACCAACTGGGCACCAGTAAAAAGAATAATCAATTCGGATGGTAAGCCAGATATCGATTCAAATCTATACGATGGATATAGCAGGGGATTTGAAGATGGGGAACAATGGACAGTTCCTGAAGCAGATGCCCGTATTACCTCTGGTTGGTTCTGGGGAAGACATAAAAAAACACCAAAATCAATGCAAGAATTAGCAGATATGTATTTCAAGTCAGTAGGAAGAAATGCAACACTCTTGCTCAATATTCCTCCAAATGACAAAGGAAAGATAGATGAAGCTATTTTAGAGAGAGTTCAAGAATTTGGACAAGCCATTCGAGAAACTTTTCAGACAAATTTGGCTGAACATGCAACCATTACCGCTACAAGTGAACGTAATGATTTTTATCGTGCTACTAATGTCCTAGATAAAAATCACGATACCCACTGGTCTCCACAAGCTGATCAAACCAATGGTAAACTGATACTTGACTTGGGAGAGAGCAAGGAATTTGATGTCGTATCTATTGAAGAAGCCATCCAATTAGGTCAACGTATCAACCACTACACTATCAAGACTAGTTCAGATAATCAGAACTGGAATCTGTTTGAAGAAGGGACAACCATTGGTTCAAAACGCTTGGTCAGAAAGGAACCTATTCAAGCACGTTATATATCCATCGAAGTATCTACTACTAATTCTGTTCCTGTCCTTAATGAAGTAGGGATTTATAAAACAAGTGAAGACTTTTCACTTGTTAAACGCTTACCTCAATATATCTCTATTATTGATAATACAGACAGCTCTACTGGGAATGGAATCGGTTTTAGTAATAGTTGGAATCAAGAAACAGGTAGTCAATATTTAAATGGTACTAATATGTGGGCTGGTCCAGATCAAATAACCACATTATCATTCGAAGGAAGCTATGCTCAAATAATTGGCACAATCGATCCCAACCATGGTAAAATACGTATTCGTCTTGATGATGGTGAACCTATCATTGTGGAAACAAGTGGGAAGAGTAGACAAGTTGGTCAACTATTGTACGAAACACCTGCTCTGAAACACGGACGCCATACCATTAGTTTGACTATTTTGAGTAAAGCTGCAGGTATTGAAGGAGCCTATATTCTCAATAATCAGGAACAAGGAATGTTTGAGATCGAGTACAGTAAATACACGATGCAAGAAGATGATACATTAGAAATGCTTGTTAAGCGAGTAGGTGGGAGCAAGGGAGAGGCGACCGTTGTTGTCGAGAATAATCCTGGTTCTGCTGTCCAAAGTGAGTACGATGCTGATTCAGGTGGCACACTCCTATTTAAAAACGGGGAAACTCAAAAAACAGTTCGCATAAGATCCAAACGTCAACTAAAAAAAACAGGTGATACCTATTTCACTATGAATCTAGTTTCACCAACTGGAGCTTCTATTGGTTTCAAACAGAAGGCAACAATCGTGATAAAAGACGCTGAAGAGGTAGATCTTGAAACCTTGAAAACTTTACTAGCAGAAGCTAAGACTCTTCCCCTTGATTCATATCAAAGCGGTGTTAAAGCGTTACAAAATGAAATCACTGCCAGTGAAAAGTTTCTGATTACTCCTTCTGCGCCAATTGACAACTCTCAACTAGCCAAACAAATTGATAAACTGAGACAAGCAATGGAGCATCTTGTCTCACGTACTCAATATACAAAAGATAGTCCCTTTATCTTTCCAAATACTCTTAATCAGAGCAAGATATTGGAAATGGAATTCGCTAGTGAATTAAATGACCAACACGGTGGTCCTTGGCCACTACAAGTAGAAGAGGCTGACTGGGCAAGTAATCATAAATTTCTCAATAGTTTAAACATTGATGATACAGTTCTTTACCCATATTCTCTTGAAAAAATAGGGGTCTACGAAGTAATTGCTACTTATAGAAGTGGGAGCCCTGCCAATGTTATTACTTGGGAAGATGATTCAAACCATATCCTAGCAGGTAGCATCTCTGCCGGAGCAACTGATGCTTCTGAAACCAAAACGGTTTCTTTTGATTTAATTGCTATCAGTCCTGGAACAGGAAATCTAATTTTTAAAGGAATACAAGGAAACTCTCCTCAGTTAGACAAACTAACGATTCGTTTAAAGGAAATACCAGCCATAGCAGAAGAAACTACTTATACACCTAGTCTTCCGGCACCAGAGGAACAGTCCGGAACCAATCACAAGGGAGAAACTACTCCTAGCGATGACAAGGATAAAAAACCAAAATCTGACACTCCAATAATAAATCATAAAGAAGAGAAATATGTACAAGTGAAAACTGCTGGTTCCCTAAACAAGGAAACGATTTACAAAGATCCCCTTATCGTACTGCATAAGGTTTCTCAAAACAATATATCAGATGTAGGAAATGTTCCTCCTAGAGATGATCGAGATCATAATCTTGAGAATAAGAAAGAAAAGTCCTTACCTCAAACGGGAACCAATCACCAATCCTTATTTTTATTAGGCATATTGGGTCTAGTAGGATTCTTATTCAATAAAGTAAGAACCTATTCTTCTTTCTTGCAATCTAAAAAACAATGAAATTACTATAATTCTCAAGTGGAGAAACACAAAGGTCTAGAGCATTCTGCTTTGCCACAGACCAGTAGACCTAATCTAGATTACTGAGTTGGATGGTCCGGGCGCAATACTTTATCCAAGAGTCGTTCCAACATATCTTGAGTAAGAGATTGAACGAAACGGTTTTCTATTTTTCCGAGACGAATGTTCAGCAGAGGAATACTTCTCCTCTTCAAGAGAGCGATAAGCAGCACCACGACCACCGCGTGTTTCAGTGGTCAGACCTTCTACTCCTTTTTCTAGATATAATTTTGTCAAAGTGGAAACGGTTTTCATTAAACAGTTTGTCAGCTCACTCACTTCGTGAACTCGTTTACCAAGGCTACGGAGGTAAACAATTTGAATCCAGCGTAGGTGATATAGTTGTTTCGTTTACTTTTAGTACTAGGCAAGGAGCTGCAGGCTGCTTCAACAGTCTAATGACTGTTGAAGGTTGGAAATCATACTGACGATAGTCAGTAACAATCGTAGAGTCCGGCAAAGTGAGTTCCAATCATCTGGAAGAGTGAAACAGTTCGGCGGACTGTTTCAGCCTGAGCCTAGAAATTTGAGAGCGAAGTGGGCAAGGTTGGAAATAAGGAAACGGAGTTTCCGCAATCGTTGAAGTAATAAAAGTTAAACTAAATGAGTATGGTCTCCGTTTCAACTGGGTAAGTCTGCTTCTTCCTCAGGGAAGCTTTCCTCACCAAACAAGCTCAAAAGCCCTATCTAATACTCTTTGAAAATAAAAAGTCCCTAATGTCTATAGGAGTTTCCACCATAGACATTAGGGGTTTTTAAAAATCAAGCAAGAGATATTCTCTAGGAGATTATCCCACTTGTTTAGTACTACTCAACTTTCGGCTCTTTGTCAACTGTAGTGGGTTGATGAAAAGCTAACACCTAGAGAGGACGAACTTGGTTCTCTCTTTCTTTACGTTTAAAGCAATCAAAATGCGTTTTTTAAAGTTTTCAAA
>NZ_JBUEQR010000055.1:0-25183 GCF_054968985.1 Streptococcus sp. 1F3
GGTACATTGACCGTTTCTTTAGTGCCGTCTGCGTAAGTGACCTCTACTGGAACTTGATGCGTGCCGACTGTGCTTGGGACAGTACCTGTTAGACGTTTATTAGTGATAGTCACACCACTTGGGGCAGTTACTTTGCCTAGCACTTCATTTTGCGTCACCGGTTGGGTTTCTGGCTTGGTGAGGCTCGTTACAGCTGGGTTGTATTCAGCAGCTTGTGTTGTAACTGTAAATTGCCCAACTTTTGTCGGGGTACTTGCGTTCCCTGATTCATCTGTTGAGATGGCGATGATTTCATAGGTCTTACGTGCATTTGCTTGTAGGGCATTGGCCTTTACTTGAGCCAACGTATCATAGTAGTTGCCTTGAGCGTCTTTGTAGCGTAGGTAGGTTAAATTGTTTTTTTCAACGGTTTTGTTTATTGCCGCAATTTTTTCATTCTTTTGTGCCTGTGTTAAACGTGGTAAGGCATTGACCCCAGCGATACGGACACTTTGTGAGAGAGTTGGAGCACTTACTAAGGTAGCGTTACTATGAACATTATCGGTTACGACAATCTTGTTAACATTGATTTTATTTGTGAGCTGGCTTTCCAAATCAGTCGCCAAAATCGGTTGACTGGGTAATGCCAGAGCAGTCGCACTTGCATTACCATCAATTTGTGGGGGACGAATGTCTACAGCAATCAATGGAATGGCAATACGATTGTCCTTATATTCAAATTTCTCTGAATTTCCTTCATCTTCAGCCATTCTTCCATCTCCTAAATAGGCATCAGCCGATTTATGGAAATATGTAGAATAATAGGCTCCTGAAACATATATAATATCAGTAGAAGCCTCTCCTAATCCACCCGAATTGAGATTTGTTAATGTAAATGGTGTGACTCTGTCAAGCCTCCCAGGAATAGATTGAGAAACAGGGTTCGTTCGCAAAGCGTTCTCTCTCCCCTGCCCCCTACCATAAATTTTTACCATACTCACTAATTCATCATCAGTAGGATGCACAAAGCGATAGATTTCTCCATCTTGGATAATGCGTCTTTTGGCTGGATTATCAATATCCGTTCCTAGAATCGTTGGCATACCATAAATTGCAACCCTCGAACCACTTTTCGGTACAAAACTTACTCGTCTACGTAGTTCCTTATAATCTATATCAGTAGCATTCCCAAAATCATATAAATAAACATACCGACGATTGCCCAAATCGACCAATCCTGGGTCATTTGGGCGATTGGATACCGGACCCATACTGCTAAACACAACATTATAGTCATCTTTGAGGGTAAAAGCTGTATCTCCAGCATAATAGGTCTTGCCATTTAAGGTTTCTGAACCGTTCCCTATACTTCTAAAGGAGGTGTTCCCTGTATCCCTTGCTCGTCTCGTACGAGAAGCCTCTGTTGCAGAATGATCCTCACTTTCAGTTGTACTTGGAGAAGTTGGGAGAGCTTCTGTTTTTTCTTCAGTAGTCTGAGGTTGGTCTAAAGCTGAAGAAGCAGGCGAAAGAGAAGTTTTTTCTGTTTCTTGATCCGCTCCCTCTGTTATCTCAACTGGAACATGGACTAGGTCCTTTTTGCCATTCCCATAGGTCACTTCCACTGCAACTTGATGAAGTCCAACCTTACTGGGTAGCTCATCTTTGATTGCTTTACTGGTGATAGCTTCACCATTTACAGATACAATCTGGTTGAGAATCTCTTCTGCCGTAACTGGAGCGGTGATGGCCTTGGTCACTTGACCAATGTTTAGGACAGGTTGAGTATTTTCAATCTCGTCTGTATGACTGGATAAGATTTCTTCTGTCTTCTCTTCTACCTTATCGGCAACTGCTGGGCTAGTTAGGTCCCCACTTGTTGTCGGTGAAGTTGACTCCGCTATGGGATTCTCAACAACTGGGGAAGCCTCTTCCGCTGCTGCTTTTGGCTGGCTAGTCAAGGTTGGCATTGCCGTGACTTCATCATCTGCTTGGACAATTGGTGTTCCTAGCAGTAGGGCAGTTCCCAAAAGGATACTAGCCGCTCCAAAATGGTATTTCCGAATGGAAAAACGTTGCCCCAGACGATACCAATCCATCTTCTGTCTATTTTTCAAGTTACCATACTCCTTTAAATGTTCTATTCCTACCTAGCTCTGGTTCTCACCCTTCTCAACAGCCAAATTCTATCAAACTGTCTTCTTCTTTTCGAACAGGAAATGAGCCCTAAGAAAAGAAGAGGCTTAGGATATTCTTGACCTGCAGAAAGAAAACCCTAGCTAAATAGCATGTACCTATTCTACCCCCCCCCCCCGTTCGATTTTGTCAAGTATTTACTTTCATTTCTCAAAATATTTTTTTTAGAGATAGGGAAGCTCCCCCTATAGCTCAAACAGAGGAAGCTTGAAAAAGAAAGGTCTGCTTTAAAGGGAGATGAGAAGTGGAAAGAACCATTCCCTATTCTTGGCATATCAAAGAAAATAAATGGATTGCAAATGACGTTTTGAGGGAAGAGAGCATCACTGACTAACTTCCTCGTGTGCTTTTGATGTTTAGTGAGTATGACTTTAGGGATACGGATACCCTTGTTATAGTCGTTTTGTTTTTAGAAAGCTTGGGAACTTGTTTTACTGAGTTTGAACTAAAAAGAGATGAAAAAATCCCCGTAGCAGGGCTACGAGGAAAAGGAATCATACTTTACTCAACCGTAACGGCTTTTGCCAAATTACGGGGTTTATCAACGTCTAGTCCCCGTTGAAGGGAGGCATAATAGGCGATCAGTTGGGTTGGAATGACCATTGAAATACTAGAGAGGAATGGGTGAACCTTGTTCACTACAATGTCATCTTCTGCACGCTCTAGACCTTCTTCTACAATGGTCAAGCTATGAGCTCCTCGGGACACTACTTCTGCGATATTTCCACGTGTATGCGCAGCCACTTGCTCACTCGCTGAAATCAAGGCAATCACTGGCGTGCCATCTTCAATCAAGGAGATGGTTCCGTGCTTTAACTCACCAGCTGCAAAGCCCTCACATTGGATATAGGAGATTTCTTTTAATTTTAGCGCTGCTTCAATTGTTACATAGTAGTCATTTCCACGACCGATATAAAAAGCATTGCGCGTTGTTGCAAGTAAGTTCTCCACCTTTTCAGCAAGCCTGTCTTTTTCAGACAAGGTCGCTTCAATCGATTGTGCCACAAGGGACAATTCATGTACCAAGTCAAAGTCAAGTGCTTCTGGCTTGCCATTTGCCTCGCCAACTGCTTTAGACAAGAAAGCAAGGGCAGCAATTTGTGCTGTATAAGCCTTGGTAGAAGCAACTGCAATTTCAGGACCGGCATGAAGGAGCATGGTGTAAGTCGCTTCACGTGAAAGAGTAGAGCCTGGCACATTGGTAATGGTCAAACTTGGAATCCCCATTTCGTTCGCTTTGACCAAAACTTGACGGCTATCAGCTGTTTCTCCAGACTGGGTCAATAGGATAAAGAGAGGTTTCTTGCTCAAAAGTGGCATGTGATAGCCCCATTCAGAAGCAACCCCCAGTTCGACTGGTGTATCTGTCAAGGCTTCAATCATATTCTTAGACGCATAGCCTGCATTATAAGAGGTTCCTGCTGCAAGGATATAGATACGGTCTGCTTCTTGAACAGCTTTGACAATGGCAGGATCCACCTTGACTTGACCGTCCACATCTGAGTAAGTACTAATCAACTTCCGCATCACAGTTGGCTGCTCATCAATTTCTTTTAGCATATAGAAAGGATAGGTCCCTTTACCAATATCTGACAGATCCAATTCTGCTGTATAGCTACCACGATCGATAGGATTCCCATCGTAGTCCATGACTTCCACACTTTCTTTGGTTACAATAACCAATTCCTTATCATGAACTTCCATGTACTCACTGGTTTCACGAATCATCGCCATAGCATCTGAACACACCATATTATAGCCATCACCAAGCCCAATCAGAAGGGGCGATTTATTCTTTGCCACATAAATCGTATCCGGATTTGCAGCATCGATTAAAGCAAAGGCATAGGAACCTTGAATAATGTGAAGAGCTTTCTTAAAGGCTTCAAGCACAGACAAATCATCTTCTTCAACAAATTTGCCAATCAAATGAACGGCAATCTCAGTATCTGTCTGCCCCTTAAAATCGTGACCTGCCAAGTAGGTCGTTTTCATTTCAAGATAATTTTCAATCACCCCATTGTGAACGAGGACAAAGCGCCCGATCTGTGAAGTATGAGGGTGGGCATTCTCTTCAGTTGGTTTTCCATGAGTTGCCCAGCGGGTATGCCCGATTCCGATTGTACCTTCGACAGAAGATCCGACCTTAGCCGATAAATCAGCAATGCGACCAACGGATTTGACTAGATGCCCTCTTGCTCCACCTGTAACAAAAATTCCTGCTGAATCATACCCTCGGTATTCTAATTTTTCAAGTCCCTGAATCAAAATATCAGTTGCGTTTGGATTGCCAACAACACCAACGATTCCACACATATTCTTTCACTTCCATTTCTAAATTAAGGATTCTATAAATTGGTATAGTCATTTTTATATGAAATAAAACCAATAGAATTAGTATATAGAAAAGATTTTTATTTGTCAAATCCAAAATTGGTCTAGTCTTATTTGCAAATAAAAAAACTAACCCTACTTTTGGGTTAGTCCGATATCAATAAAGCCAAATTCACTGATTGGGCTGATGCGGAAAGTCAAGCGACCAATCACCTGTTTGGACGAAATCAAACCCAGTGTCCGACTATCCTCACGGTTGGTCCGGATATCATTTAAAATCCAATAATTTTTCTTCTCCAAACGGGGAACAATGACATCTTCTGTATAATAGTCCTGATGGTTTGCTGACTTGCTGAGGTAGGTTTCCTCTACAATTTCATTATTGCGATATAAAACATCATCCATGTAGGTCACACTATCGCCCTCCTTGGCAATAACCCGACCGACACGTTCTACCCCGTCTACTTGATATAAAACAAGGTCACCATATTCCAGTTCTTTACTCTTCACTGCAATGATGATATCATTTTCTTTGAGGTAGTGATTTGCCATTTGTTTCGTTATGGTAACTGGTTCAAAGACCCAAATACGTAGCGCAATGATTCCTACTGCCAATAAACTAACAACAATCATTCGATGAATCAATTCTCTTTTTGCCATAATCCTCCCCCATTTCTTGATTACTAGTATAACATATTTTCTCGGAAATTACCGAAGGTTTTCTCCTATTATTTTTTTGTAAACTATCTCTGCTATGAGCTGATTTCCAAGTGGGGTCAAATGAAGCCCATCACTATAGTAGTCTCCATGACCTTCTGTTAGCGGGTATAAGTTCAGCCATTCCAATCCCTTATCCGTCGCAATTCTAGGGATAATTTCCTGCAGTTCGGTACGAATAATATCATTGTTGAGACCAAAACGGCTAGTCGGAACATAGGGAGGAACTAAAAGATAGACATCTGGCTGACTTGGCATTTGAAGATAACGCTCCACTAGTTCGCTATATTCTTTGATAAAGCGTTCTTTATTCCAATAGGGAGCCCGGCTATCATTGCTTCCAATCATTATAATGACAATATCTGCATCACTCTCAAGAGATAATTGGGCATTTCTTTCCTGTAAATAAGGATAGTCTGAGGTAGATTGTAAGGAACGTCCGCTCAGACCAAAATTAAAGACCTGATAATGAGGCCCTAATTTTGTAGCCAAAATACTAGGATAGGCATCTCGTTCTCGGTTTTCTAAGCCATAACCATAGGTCAAACTATCACCAACAGTTGCAACTTTGATCGCTCCACTACCAATTACCATGACTTCTGGGTACATTACATCTGACATATCTTCTCCTTTTTTCTATTCTACCATTTTCAAAAAAATAAAGAAACCCTCCTGTCTTTATGCTATACTAGAAACATGAAACAGAAAAAAATCATCATTATTGGTGGAGGGATTGTGGGCTCTACCGCTGCTTTTTATCTCTCTCAAGCCCCAGATATGCAGGTCATACTCATCGATGAAGGAAGTGGAAATGCTACCAGGGCTGCTGCTGGCATCATCTGTCCCTGGCTCTCTCAACGGCGCAACCAGAGCTGGTATCGCTTGGTTGATAAGGGGGCTGCTTTTTATCTGGATTTGATGCAAGATTTACAAAAAGCAGGTATCGAACACCTCCCCTATAAACAAACAGGAACCCTCATTTTCAAAAAGAAAGATGCCCTACTAACTAAATTAGCAACTCTCGCTCAAGAAAGGCAGATCCAGTCCCCAATCATTGGCAGACTTGACGTCTTAAAAGGGGAAGACCTAAGAAAGCAAATCCCTCCTCTTGTAACAGACCAAGGGGCAGTTCTCACCCATGGGGGTGGACGGGTGGACGGTGGACAACTCTTGGACCAGTTACAAGCTGTATTTCAAGAGCAAGGAGGGCACTTCCTCAAAGGAAGGGCACAGCTCTTGCCCAACAAACAAGTTCAAGTAGAGACTAGCACCTATAACTATGATAAGCTGATCTTAGCTGCCGGAGCCTGGTTGCCAGACCTCCTTAGTCCCTTAGGCTACAAGGTTGATATCAGACCACAAAAGGGACAATTACTGGAACTAAATACAAACCTTGCAACCGATAACTGGCCTGGCTGTATGCTCCATGGGGAAATCGACATCCTCCCATTTGACCAAGGAAAACTAGTCATCGGAGCGACCCATGAAAACGATCAGGGCTATGATTTATCGCTAGATAAGAAAAAAATACAGCAGATGAAAGAGGTAGCTACTTCTTTTATTCCTGCCTTAGAACAGTACGAAATCACCCATACCCGCGTCGGTACTCGGGCTTATACCTCAGATTTTCTCCCTTTCTACGGACGTTTGTCCGATCAAGCTCCTATCTTAGTAGCAAGTGGTCTAGGCTCTTCAGGCCTCACTTGTGGCCCTTTTATCGGTTGGCAGCTGGCACAAGCTATCCTTGAACAACCCTATGAATTTGATGCCCAGCCCTATAGCCCTGCTCCTTATATCGTGCCTTTGTTTTAAACGTAATACTCATTTAATTTACCTTTTATTACTTCAACAATTGTGGAAACTCCCTTTCCTTATTTCCAACTTCCAATCATCTTCTAGATATTGGAACTCATTTTGCCCTACTCCAGTACAGCTTGTAGCTCCTTGCCTAGTACTAAAAGTAAACGAAACAACTATATGGTTTGAAGTCATGACAAAACATGAGGTTGGGATTTTCATCCCAACCTCTCATCATTTAAAAAACAAACTGTTTTGCTCGCTCTATGATAGGATTCTGAAGAAGTGTCTATTTTTTCCTTACTCTACAAGTACCATAGACTTAATCACCTTACGATCTGCCATGTCTCGATAGGCTTGGTTGATGTCTTCTAAAGAATAGGTCTGTGTAAAGACACATCCTGGGTTAATCTCCCCGTCAAGAACCGCTTTTAGTAAGACTTGCTTGTTATAAGTAGTCACCGAAGCAGAACCACCTGCAACTGAGATATTTTGAGCAAAGGTTGAACCGAGTGGTCGACTATTGTAATGTGGAACCCCAACAAATCCAATGCGTCCACCATTGTGAAGCACACCAAGTGCTTGTTCGATTGCAGCTTCAGTTCCTACACATTCAAGTGCAGCATCTGCCCCACCGCCTAATAGTTCACGCACTTTAGCGATGCCTTCTTCTCCACGCTCTGCTACGACAGCTGTCGCCCCTGATTCTAATGCCATCGCCTGACGGTCGGCATGGCGGCTCATCAAGATAATCTGTGAAGCACCCATCATTTTAGCTGCAATGACAGCACATTGACCAACTGCACCGTCACCAATCACTACTACCTTATCTCCACGCTGGACATGAGCTACACGGGCTGCATGATAGCCAGTAGGCATAACGTCTGCCAAGGTTAAGAGCGACTTGAGCATGCCCTCTGAATAGTCAGAAGGTTGTCCAGGTATCTTTATCAATGCCCAATTTCCATAATGAAAACGAAGGTATTCAGACTGAAAACCCCCACCCCAGTTTGTTGGAGCTGGGTGATTGTCGCAAGTCCCATCAAATCCTGCCCGACAGGCATCACAATGACCGCAACCATGCGTAAAGGGAACGATAACAAAATCACCCGGTTTGACTGTCGTAATCTCGCTACCTACTTCTTCAACTATCCCTAATGCCTCATGGCCAGAATTCATCGAATGTGCTTCACGCTCGTCTCCATGCGAATAAGACCAGAGGTCTGATCCACAAACACAGGCACGCACAATCTTAATAATGACATCGTCCTTTTCTTGAAGCTGTGGCTTATCTACCTCACCGACTATCATCGATCCAGCCTTTTCAAAAATTGCTGTTTTCATCTCTTTTCCTCCCTTTCTTGGTTAAGCTACCTCTAGTATAGCACTTAGAGTCAACTCCAAGTCAAGCCTCTTTTCACATTTTAATCCTTACTGATTTCTTCTTCTCAATAATAAGAAAGCCAACAGGCAGGCAAATACCATTAAACAGCTACTGATGTAGAAGGGAGTGATAAAGGGTTCAATCTGGAAATGTTCCAACAATTTAGTAAGGAATAAGGGCGTTAAAACGACCCCAATATTTCCCCCCGTAATAGCAAGGCTTGTCACAAAATGAACTTGTTCTTTCGAGAATTTCTTGGAAATATAATAAAAATTAAAGGACATGATTCCAACAAAACTCATTCCAACCAAGATACTTGCAAGGATAAAGAGAGGAAGATGAAAACCTAAAGTAAAGAGGAGATTCCCAAGTCCCATCGCAATAAGAACAACAAAAAGGGTTCTATCTCCCAATTTTTTCAAAATTGGTCCAAAAAAGCAGCCAGTAATAATCCCGCTAAAGGCTAAAATCGTGAGTAGCTGACTAGATAGGGTGGTGGAAAAACCGTAGTGGGTCACAAGGAGGCTCGGAATTTTAATGGTCGCCCCAATATAGCTGATTCCAACTAAAAAAGTGAGGGCTACAATGAATCCTACCTGATGATTCCAAACAATTGCATCTTTTACCCTTACCTGAGACTGACTAGATTCGGGAATATTTAAATAAAAGAGGATAAAGACTGGAAAGGCAAGCAGATAGACTAAAAAGGTATAATTGACCCCAATCAACAAGGCATATCCCGCAATAAAGGTAGTCAGAGCTTTCCCAATGTTCAAGAAAGCTGTCCGTAACCCAATCATCTGAGCCCTCATCTCCCCTTCATAGAAATCGCTAATCAGACTAATAGAAAGAGAATTATAAAGTCCAATTCCTACCCCTAACAACAAACGGCAGATAAGGATGAGGGGAAAAGAAGTTAAAAAGGTTGGCAAAACTCCAAATATACCAATCAAAGCCAGACCCAGCAAAACCGTCCGCTTGCTTCCAAGCCAAGATACAACTAGGTTACTGAGCAAGACTGTAATCGTAATCATCATTGCCGGCACTGTCACCAAACTCTCCACAGAAGCGAGACCAAGGCTAGCATTCTTAGCATGATAATAGTCATAGAGCTTCGGAATAGCTGGCGCAATCGCTAAATGAGACATTAAAAAGATGGAAATCACCAAGAGTGAAAATCGCATCATCGCTTTATTTTTCATGTTTTCTCCTTTCATTCCACACTATAAAACAAAACATGTAACATTATACACCGAAACGAACTGAGATACAAGTTTCTACTGATACTCAAGAAAAATCAAAAAACAAACGGGAAATGGAAGTCAAGCTAAGAAACTGGAAAGTGAGGATAAATCTCATTCGTTGTAAGTAACTTCTGCTCAACTACCTATTTTTACTTTGCTCGCGTTACGGCTTTTGTATCTTATTTTAATTGAACATAGCCTACGAGCTATGTAAAAAAGATAGGCAGCTGTTTCAGCTTTAGCTGATTACAGATGAGAATCCTGTAAGGATAGGCTTCCTGGGGTTCATCGAACCCGGCGTCAACCTCCTATTTTTACTTTGCTCGCGTTACGGCTTTTGTATCTTATTTTAATTGAACACTGCCTACGAGCTATGTAAAAAAGATAGGCAGCTGTTTCAGCTTTAGCTGATTACAGATGAGAATCCTGTAAGGATAGGCTTCCTGGGGTTCATCGAACCCGGCGTCAACCTCCTATTTTTACTTTGCTCGCGTTACGGCTGTTGTATCTTGGTTTAACTGAACTCGGGCTACAACTCACTGAAAAAAAGATCAATCTCATTGGTTGCAAGCCAACCTGCTTCGATTGTCTATTTTTTCTAGGAGTTGTTTCACGCCCTCGTATCTTATTTGCAAACCAAACTTTCATTTATTCTGAAAGACAAGAAAAAGCCTTAGTGGAGTGACCACTAGGCTTTTCATTCCTTCTTATTTTACAGTGCGAACACGCATTGTATTCGTTGAACCAGCGACACCAACTGGCACACCTGCTACGATAACGATGTTATCTCCTGATTGAACAAGGCCAGCTTTAATCGCTTCGCGTTCTGCCAATTCAAACATGTCATCTGTAGAAGCTGGTTTGTCCGTCACAACTGGAATAACTCCCCAGTTAATCATCAAGGATTTTTGTACCTCTTCTGTAAAGGTTATTGCTAAGATGTCTGCATCTGGACGGTATTTAGAAATTGAACGTGCTGAGAATCCAGTTTCAGTGACAGTTACCACTAATTTAATGTCCATTGAATGGCAAGCATCACGAACAGCTGACGCAATTACCTCTGTTTTACTTGTACGTTCAAAGTTTGCAGCATCCAAACGACCGTATTCATTCAAGAGAGTTTGAGCATTCTTAGCAATGGTTGCCATGGTACGAACAGACTCAACTGGATACTTACCATTCGCTGATTCACCCGAAAGCATCGTTGCATCTGTTCCATCAATAACAGCGTTGAATACATCTGATACTTCTGAACGGGTAGCACGTGGTTTTTCAGTCATGGTTTCAAGCATGTTAGTCGCTGTGATAACTGCTTTACCAGCTGCATTGACTTTCGTGATAATCATCTTTTGATAAACTGGAACCATCTCAAATGGTACTTCAATTCCCATATCACCACGGGCAATCATGATCCCATCTGCAGCCTCGATAATTTCATCGATATTGTCAATCCCTTGTTGGTTTTCAATTTTCGCAAATAATTTCACATGATCATTTCCAGTTTCTTCACAGATCGCACGCACTTCGTTTACATCTTTTGCAGTACGAACAAAGGAAATCGCAATAAAATTCAAACCTTGCTCAAGACCAAAGCGGATATCTGCATTATCACGCTCAGCAAGTGCTGGGAAAGGAATTTTAGTGTAAGGAATATTGACACCTTTTTGTTTTGCAATTACACCATCATTTTCGACTGTTACTTCAAATTCACGGGTTTCATCATCTTTAGCAAAGACACGAAGACCAAGTTTTCCATCGTCAACAAGAATTTGCTTCCCAACCTCAACATCATTGTAGATGTCAAGACCACCTGCAACGTTCAAGGCAATCACTTCACGAGTGGATTTGATTCCTTGCTTCGTAGCGACACGAAGAGTTTCTCCAGTTGTATACTCATACTCTTTTGCATCTCCTTCAAACAATTCTGTGCGAATCTCAGGACCTTTTGTATCGAGCAAAAAACCAACTTTCTGACCAGCAATTTCTTCGGCACGGCGGACAGTTGCCATACGATCTCCCTGCTCTTGGTGGTCACCATGTGAGAAGTTGAAACGGAAGACATTCGCTCCTTCTTTGATCAATTCAGCAATTTTCTGAGCAGATGCTTCAACGTCAAGTTTTTCACCCCAATAACCATCTTCACCAAATTTTTTACCACCACGGATTTCCACCGCAGGTCCCAATGTAGCAACAAGTTTTACACGTTTATTCATGATTTGTTTTCTCCTTTTTTGCAACCAATTTATCCGAATAAGTCTTAGAAGCTGTGTCCACAAGTAAAGTACTTTTGATAAAAGAGAGCGTTTTTCACTCATCAAGGCTGTTTTTTGGGGAAATACTGACTGTATTTTGAAAAAACAAACGATGAGGAGCTTAAAAACAAGCCTTAGATGGAAGTGTTGAACTGTGAATACAGATTCTTATAGATCTTTAGTAACGCGACAAGCTACGAGCTAGCCCTGCTAGCTTAGCATCTCCTTTATGAGGATTGTTGACAATAATCTTACCATCTTCACCCAGGCAGAAAAGAGCATTTTCTTCTTTGGTTCCAAGGATTGGGTTTGCAACTAACTCATCTTTGTGAACACCAACAGCAAGACCACCACGACCTTCTTTCAGAAGCTCAACAGCATATGCACCCAAGCGTGAAGCAAGAACACGGTCACGAACAGTTGGGCGACCACCACGTTGAATATGACCAAGCTCGATTGCACGAAGATCGCTTGTATCGCCAGCTTCTTTTAATTTTTTCGCAAATTCATGAGCCGACATCACTCCTTCAGCAAGCATGACAATATTGTGGTTTTTCCCTTTTTCATATCCTTTTTTGATGCTTGCTACAACATCTTCAATCTTGAAGTCTTCTTCTGGTACAATGATTTCATCCGCACCGATAGCAATACCCGTCCAAAGGGCAATATCCCCTGCATGACGACCCATTACCTCCACCACGAATGTCCGACGATGGCTCATCGCTGTATCACGAATTTTATCAACTGCATCCATAACGGTCATACAGGCCGTATCAAAACCGATTGTAAAGTCCGTTCCTGGAATATCATTATCAATGGTACCTGGGATACCAATCGCTGGAAAACCATGCTCTGTTAAACGCATAGCACCGTGATAAGATCCATCACCACCGATAACGACAACACCCTCAATGTTATGTTTTTTTAATTGCTCAATCCCTTTTAATTGACCTTCTAATTGAGCAAACTCTGGGTAGCGAGCAGAATATAACATCGTACCTCCGGTTCCTAGGATCCCGCTAACACCTTCTTTTGTCAAAGGGAAAATATCTCCAGCAACCATCCCGGCATAACCATAGTTAATCCCGAATACTTCCATCCCTTCTGAAATTGCTTTACGAACGACTGCCCGAACAGCAGCATTCATACCAGGGGCGTCACCACCACTGGTCAAAACAGCAATACGTTTCATTTAACTAATGCTCCTTTTTTCATTTTTAACTGTACCATTATACCATATTTACCCGCAGTATGCTTGACTTTTTACTATTTTTTACCGAAAAACCGTTTTCATTGAAAATTTTTGTAAGCGATTTTTCAATTCGGCTGATTTTTCGATAAAAATCCGTTCTAATTGCACCGTTTGGTTGCGGTCCTGATAATGTAAAACAACTGGAACTGTCCCTGGATATTCCGATAAAATATTGGCAATCATCTGATCATTGTCTCCATTTTCCAGTAAAATCCAAAGCTTTTCAGAATAGGGAGACTCTAGCTTATCCAAAACTAGCTGGAGCTGTCCTTCTCTTTCTTGAACCTTGCCTGTCAGATAGAAAATTTCTCCTTCTCTCACGAGGTTTTGGTAGCGCTGGTAAGTTTCCGGAAATAGGGTCACATCAAGCTTTTTCTTCGTATCAGTCACTTGGATAAATGCCATCTGTTGCCCCGTTTTCTTGGTACGAATGATACGAGTTGACTGAATCTGCCCCAAAATAGTCACCATGCTTCCTGCCAACAATTCAGAAAATGGAGTATGGGGTTTACTAGCAGATTTTGCCAATAGTACCAAAGGATGGGGACTGATACCAACTCCGATAATTGCCTGCTCTAGACTAAATTTTTCACTATCGCTATAATCCTCTGCCTCATGCCAACTATAGCTTTCCTCAGAAAAGAAAGTCCCAAATGTATCAGCAAAAACAAAGAGATTGTCTAAATTGTCCAAAATTTTCTTCCGATTTGCTTCAAAAAGATCAAATAATCCCAACTGAATCAAGGGCCTTAGCATTTCCTGCTTCTTGAATGGATTAGGTAGACGCAAGATAAAATCTTCTACACTTTTAAAAGGTCGTTCTTCTATTATCCAAAAAGACAATTCCCTAGGCAAACCCTTGATATTTTTTAAGCCCATCAGAATCTTCTTCTCATCAAACTTATCATGATAGGGAATGGTGTTGATGGTTACCGGTGCTATCTGGAAATCAAATTGTAGAGCATCTGAGATATAGTCACTACTTGAATAGTTCAACATAATATCAAAAAAGACATCTGGATAATGCGTTTTAAAATAAGCGAGTTGAAAGGCAAGGGCTGAATAAGCATAGGCATGACTACGATTAAAACCATAGCCTGCAAATTTTGCCATCATGGCAAAAATTCTTCTCGCCTTTTCCTCATCATGCCCATTTTGAAGGGCACCTGCAAGAAAGCTAGCTTCCATCCCCTGCATTTCTGCCTTATTTTTCTTAGACATAGCACGGCGCAACAGGTCGGCTTTTCCAAGGGTAAATCCTGCAAACTGTTGCGCAATCTGCATGACCTGCTCCTGATAGAGCATGATTCCGTAAGTCGGTCGTAAAATCGCTGCAATCGAATCATCTAATAAATCAATAGCTTCTTGACCGTGTTTACGTTTGACAAAATTATCGGAATAATCACTAGCACCGGGACGGTTCAGACTAGTAGTCGCCACAATGTCTGCAAAGCAACTAGGCTTGACGCGTTTCAGCAGATGGATCGCACCTGGTTGCTCAAATTGAAAAATTCCCTTAGTCTGCCCTCTCGCAAAGAGTTCTAAAGTCGCCTGGTCTTCCAAATCAATGGTTGAAATCACAACTTTTTTATTGTATTTTTCCTCCACTGCTGCCGCCATTTTCTGTACGAAGGTCAGATTGCGTAAACCCAGAAAGTCCATTTTCAACAGACCATTTGCTTCAACTGCATGGGCATCATACTGAGTAATCAGCATATCCTCCCCCGTCTTTAGAGGAATTGTGTCTGTCAGCTCCTGGTCACTCATCACGACCCCTGCTGCATGAATAGAGGTCTGGCGCGGATGTCCTTCAATCTGCTGGGCAATAGCATAGGCTTTCTGATATTCTATTTTACTATTGATGACTTGCCTAAAAGAGGCATTGCGCTCATAGGCTGTTGCTAGCGTGTCTCTAAAAGAAATTTTTTTAGTGATGCTACTCACTTCGTATTCAAGTGTTCCGTAACGTTTCAAGACATCTCGTAGGGCCTGCTTGGCTCCAAAGGTCGAATAAGTCACAATCTGTGCTGCATGAAGTGTCCCGTAACGCTCCCGCACATATCGGATAAAATCTCCACGGTGAATATCTGGAATATCGATGTCAATGTCGGGCATGCTATAACGTTCAAGATTTAAAAAGCGTTCAAAGAGCAAGTCATGCTTGACAGGGTCAATCCCTGTAATGTAAAGAACATAAGCAACGAGGCTACCAACCGCAGAACCACGTCCCATTCCCATATAATAGCCCTGACTACGCCCAAACCGTAATAAATCCCAAACGATTAAAAAATAATCATCGAAACCCATTTGGTGGATAACTGCCAACTCCTGTTCCAAGCGGTCTCGGTAGGCAGGACCTGTAAGCCCTCTGCTTTGCAAGCCTTCTTCTGCCTTTTCACGTAGCTCTTCTACAGCTACACGCTGACGGTTGAAACGAGGCAATTTCAAACCCTTATCCAATTCATAGGAGATGGTAGAAAGCAAGCGCTTCAATTCTTCCAAGGCTTCTGGAAAACGCTGGCTAAAAATAGCTGCCAAACTTTCTGGACTTAGCAAGGTTTGGTTATGGACAAGTCGCGATACTTGGTTGAGCGGGACATTTTCTTGAATCGCATGGAGAACTTGCAAGACTTCTACTTGACCTTCCTCAAAATACCTCACTGTATGTAGGGGAATTAAAGGACGACTAGTCGTCAAAGCTGGCGTTGCCTCGCAGACACCAATGTAAAAATCACTCCCCAAATCATAGTCTTCAATTCCAGCAAAATAAGGAATAATGATCGCAATGCCTGTCAAATAGGAACGAATGGCATCAAATTCTCTTTGCCCGGTCATCTTGGCTGTTGAAATTTTCAAAAGATTTTGGTAGCCTATTGTATTTCTAGCAATAAACTGCATCATCAAACTTTCATCGGCTGAAACCAAAAACTCCATCTCGCAACCAATAACAGGTTGAATCCCTGCTTTCTCACATGCCTCCATAAAGGAATAAGCTGCGTACAAATTATCTCGATCCATAATCCCCAAATGTGTGTAGCCCATTTTCTTGGCTTCTGCCACATAGCGGTCAATGGTCATCATACTATCCATAAAGGTATAGACAGTTTTGGTATCCAATTGTGCTAGCATCTTTCCTCCCTCTTTTCTTGATCGTTTTCCATTTTTATATCTGTTCTTGCTATTATCTACTATTATACACCAAAAAAATCCCCCTTGCTACTATGGGCTTTATGCTGATACTCGAAGTTTTTTGGGGAAAGACTAGACAGAGGAACAAACGATGCCTCAAACTCCACCAGACTACTAGCAAAAAAGAAACTATTATATAAAAGCATAAAAGCGCTTTGCTTATAAATACAGGTTATAAGATTATACTAGAATAATTTCTTGCAATCTGATTGAAAATATTGTATTATATATATAAGACAATTATACAATTACATTTGTATTCTTAGAAAGGAATAATCATGACTTGGAAATTTGATAGCAACTTTCCCATCTACATCCAAATTGCAAATACGATTAAGTTGCAAATCGTAACTCACCAACTCCAGCCAGGGAACAAACTTCCAACAGTCCGTGATTTAGCAGAGACTGCCGGTGTCAATCCCAATACTGTTCAACGAGCCTTATCAGAACTTGAAAACGAAGGGTTTGTTTACTCTGTTCGCACGACAGGGCGCTTCGTGACAGATAATCTCAATCTGATTCAAGAAACGAGATCTAGGCTAGCAAAGGACAAATTAGATTCTTTTGTATCTAATATGTTCGATTTAGGATTTGAACCCAATGAAGTCGTTCAGCAATTGGAAAAGTATTTAGAAGGAAAATAAGGAGAAACAAATATGGAAAAGAATGTTACCCTCGTTGACTTTCAACAGGTATCGAAATCATACGGCGGATTAATTGCCCTTAACAACATCAACCTCAAACTATCTGCTGGAAAAATCATCGGTTTATTAGGACCAAACGGCTCTGGTAAGACTACCTTAATCAAGTTACTCAACGGTTTACTCCAGCCCGAATACGGACAAATCTTAATCAATGGTCACAGACCTTCTCCAGAAACCAAGCAAATCGTATCCTATCTACCAGATACGACTTATTTGGATGAAGATAGACGGGTCATAGAAGTCATCGATTTCTTCAAGGATTTCTATGCTGATTTTGATGAGGCGCGTGCTTTTCATCTCCTGCAAGATCTCAATATCGAACTCACCAGTAGAATCAAACATTTATCAAAAGGCAACAAGGAAAAAGTTCAGTTGATTTTGGTCATGAGCCGCCAAGCTCTCCTCTATGTCCTTGATGAACCAATCGGTGGTGTAGATCCTGCTGCCCGCGACTATATCTTGCAGACCATCATCAACAATTACTCTCCAACTTCCTCAGTCCTGATTTCAACCCACTTGATTGCAGATGTTGAACAGATCCTCGATGAAGTTATATTTCTCCAATCCGGCCATATCATTCGCCATAGTAATGTCGATGATTTGCGGATTGAAAGCGGAGAATCGATTGATGAACTATTCCGCCGTGAGTTTAAGGCTTAGTAAAGGAGATGACTATGTTTGGAAAATTATTAAAATATGAATTGAAGTCTGTCGGAAAATGGTATTTCGGCCTCTATGTCGCAGCTGTAGTACTTTCTCTCGTCATCGGATTAGGAGCAACCATTCTTAACGAACAGGCAAGTCAATACTACGACAGTAGTGGTGTTGGAATTGCAATCTTGCTACTGATTATCATTAGCTTTGCCATTATCATAGGAGGTCTCATCCTCTCTACCTTCCTTCTTATTATCAATCGTTTCCGAAAGAACGTCTATGGTCGACAAGGCTACTTGACCATGACCCTTCCTGTCACCAACCACCAGATTATCCTCAGTAAATTGATAACTAGTCTCATTTGGAGCCTCCTATCAGGTATCACGATTATAGTATGTTTTTTTACTATCATGCTAATTGTTGACCCTCCTGTATCGGCTGCTCATATGGCTGAAATGATTAGGTCGATGAAAGATGACTATCAAAACATAACCGGAGTCAGCTTTACTCTTTATTCTATACTTAATTTTATCATTAACTCCATCCATGCCATTCTCACCGTTTATTTTGCCATCTCACTCGGCCAACTATTCAAAGACCACCGTACCTTACTTGCTATCGTCTTCTATTTTGCCCTCAATCTCGGAGAGACTTTCCTCACTCTTTTGCTCTTCCTACCTCTGGGAGCACCTACTCCTATGACCTCAGCTACATATATCCCCCTTGCGCTCACCCTACCCACTCTCCTTTCTCTGACCTACTACTTCGGAACCTATTACATCATGACAAAGAAATTGAATTTACAGTAAAGAAAAACTCTGAAATATCACTATTTCAGAGTTTTTTAATGGGGAGAATCACTCGCTTCTCTTATTCTTTCCAAGAGAAAGGAACCCTACTAAAAGAGTGAATAGCCCAAAGAGCATTCCTGTAAGAAATGGTTTACCACCTGTTTTGGGTAAGACCTTTGCCTCTTCTTTGCTTATGGACTGTGGTTTATCCAGGAAAGATCTACCATTATTTCCACTTGCATTTTCTGTATCTTGTGGTCCTTGAGTAGTAGTTGGTCTTGTTGGCTGAGTACCTGTCTTTGGAGTAAGGGTGACGGAAACTTCTACTTCTTCTCTACTTTGGTCTTGATAGGTTACTAACACCAAAACCTTATGAGTGCCTACACTAGTCGGCAACTCTGTGCCCGGTGCAAGAGTAACTGTTCCATTACCAACTCCTGTCACTGCACTGATCATATCTTCTACTGTTAATTCTCCTGCTACCTTTGTCACCCTAGAAACATTGGGACTAGTTGTATCAGCATCTGTCTTTGGTGGCAAGGATGGATTGGTTGTATCAGCGTCTGTCTTTGGTGGCAAGGATGGATTGGTTGTGTATGCTTCTTGGTAGACATAAGTGACAATCAAGGTCGTATTCCCCTCAACAAGACCACTCGTAGAGGCTGACGACACCAAATGCCCATTCATATCTACCTCTCCAACTTTGTAGTGACCTGCAGGTGCTAAACTATAGGTTTTTCCATCATATCCGACAAGGGTCTGCATTTTGTGTTCAGATTGCTCCGTATTATAAGCAGTATCGACTGCTACATTGTAATGTACGAGGGCATTATCTTTCAACACACGGTCATTGATGTCACAATACCTTATAATCACCGAGCCCTTTACAATTGCTTCACCACTTGGTGGTCTTTGGGCATCCTCTTTTGCAATCCGTAAAACGGTTGCTGTTAGAGGAGAAAGGGTCACCCTATTTTCTGTCAGCGCCACACCATCGGGTGCTTGAATCGCCTCTATGCCCGCTTGTTGACCATCAGCCAAAACGTGGGCATTTCTTAGGGATTGATCAAGAGTAAAACTACGTTCCTTTGTATCTGCATTGATAAATACCAGATAGAGATCGCCATTCCCTGCAATTGTTTGATACCCTAGAACAAGGTCATCCTTTTCGACACCATCTTTACCGACTGTCGTAAGCAAGGTCACTCGTTTATCTACCTCTTCCTTAGAAGCTAATTTAAAAGCATCTGTTGATTTACGCAAGGCAATCAAACCTTGCATATACGCACGACTCTTGGTATGTTCTGGATAAAGTGCACTATTCATAGCCTTAGTCCAATCAAAATGATTAACAGCATCGCTCGAATCATAGGAGTCATGGATAAAGTAAGGAAATTCAAAGGGACTGCCATCTTCATTTGTCAAAAGATGAGACTTATTTGGCACCTTGTCATCTGAGACAGGTGTGCGATAGTCCAGATGACGGAATTGCTTGGTTCGGCCATATTCTTGACCTGAATGAATAAAAGGAGTCCCCTGTGAAGTCAAAATCATAAGATTTCCCAAGCGGAGACGACGATGGATTTCTTTGGTGTTTTCAGCATTGGCTGGATCTTTTTTGATGGACTGGGCAATGATGTCTGCTAGTGGTAAATTATCGTGGGCAGCAATATACTGGATGACATCCCCTGGATCATCTGCTTCAAAATTCGTTGGTTGTGCCTTGATATTACGGAAGACCTTTTCAATATTCTGCTTTCCATTCGTGATAAATGCAGGTGTCCCCTCGTTAGGATAGCCCGATTTCAGCGTATTGCGGATATCATCTGAAAACACAGCAGCAGAGTTGGTGTGCCTCATCCAAGATTGATCTGCAGGCTGGACAGGCTTGTTTTCATCACCTGAATAAGTCACCCAACCTTCTCCCAACATCACAAGATTTGGATTGAGTTTCCTCGCTTCAGCATAGGCAAGCTGGATCGTTTCTGCATCGTGGTCTCCCATCAAGTCAAAGCGGAAACCGTCCACCTTATATTCATCTGTCAGGTATTTAATAGAATCCACCAAAATACGCCGGCTCATGTGATGAGTGGTCCCCAAACGTCCACCCCCATAACTAGTCCGTGGTGTGCCATCTGCATCCATAAAGTGATAATAGTTGGGCTCTAAATCTTCAAAAATATCTGTTTTAGCAGTGTGATTATACACAACATCTAAAATCACACCCATACCTCGTTTATGAATTTCATGAACCAGTTCCTTAAATTCTGCAATACGCGCGGTCGGATCGGCCGGATTCGTCGAATACATGCCTGTGAGAGAAAAATAATTCTGCGGATCATATCCCCAGTTATAGTTGCTGTTGCCAGAGATGTACTCATCCATACGCTCTCCATTTTTGAATTCATCAACATAGTAATAGCTCAAAACAGGCAACAGCTGAATATGGGTTACCCCCAATTCCTTTAAATAATCCAATCTCTCAATAAAGGCTGAAAAGGTTCCGAATTGGGACTTCAAGTCACCTGCAATCGCCTGATCAGACGTAAAATCTCGGACATGTGCCTCATAAATCACGGCATCTTTTCGATCCTTAAAACCAGAAATAGTCGCATAGTTTAACTCTCTTGGTCCTAGCTCTGCTGGATTTACAAAGGCTGCTTTGGCAACCTTATAAGACGGGGCTGTCTTAGCTAAATCACTACTCCAGGCTGCTAAAGACTTGGCGTATGGATCCAAGGTTAAAACAGACTGATCTCCTCGCGTGATTTCATAGTGATAGTAATAGCCACGGTAGTCTGTAATCCCTAAACGATTATTGGTCGCTAAGTCCGCCTGCCAGATCCCTTTGTCTCCTCTAGCCATAGCTACCCTGCCGATAACCTTGCTTTGATCCTTTTTATCATAGATGACTAATGACACTTGATCTGCACTTGGTGACCATAGAGTGACTGCAACTTTCTGACCATTTTCAGTCACACGTGCGCCTAGCTCACCATCATACCGATACAAATTATCTTTCAACTGCCAATTCATACCTGTTGTAAACTGCTCACTTCCATATCTTACTGTATAAGGAGCATGATCGCCATCAAATGCAGCTTGAATCAAAACTTTTTTCGCTCCTTGATCTAGGACAATATCCTTGATTTCAACTACCTGATCGTCCTTATTTTTCACTTGTAAATTCTTTACAATATCCTCTTTTTTACTATTCTCTAAAGTCGTAAAAGTCACTTCAATCTCAGTCAGACTAATCTGCTGCGCTCCTGTCATGCGAACATCATTGATAAAATAAGGATTTGTATAAATCATTGGATCTGCATCTCTCAAGAAAATTTGGCGATGTTTTTTCAACTCTGTAAACTGGTAATCATTGGGTTGAATCTTCACCTCATCGCCTGATTTGCTTTCATCGAGTAATAAGAAGCCCATTGTTTTGGCAAGATCTTTCAATTTAACATCAACATAAGCACCATATTTTCCCTGTGTTTCAAAATCAATACCATCGGGCCAGTTCGTCGTAGGAGTTTCGACATCTCCCCACAACCATAAGGATTTCCGTTCATAGTGCTGATCTGATCGTAGGTAATTGATACGCACCATACCGTCTGCTATCGGTTCATAAAGATAGGTATTGTAGTCTTCATCCAACCAGACCTCATTCATCTTAGGGCTAAGTAGCTCTATTGTCTTGTCTCCCGTCAGATTTTGACCTGTTGTATTATTGATTAAAAAACTAATTTTTTCACGCTTTGTTGCCGACAAGGGCACATCGAGATAATGACCATAGTCGTCTACCTTTGATTCCGAAAAACTTGTTGCTCCCAAGGGCCAGCTACCATTTTGATCAGAGGGCTTTTCTACATCATCCCAAGTCCATAAGCCAAGGCTAGCTAGATTATCTGAGGGGAGTGTCTTAAAATGCAGACGGATAGAGCCTGCTCCCACTTCATCATCTGCTACCGAAGGGGCAGAAGCAGGACTAACATCTTCAGCCTCCCCTCTTTTCTTGTCCAAATCAGCCCGTTCAGAAGAAGGCACTTCATTTTCTTTCTCCAAGGTGTTGTCCTGTCCTAACTTATCATCCTCTCTTTCTTCCTTGTTTTCTATCCCAGCCTCTATAGAAAGAGAAGAATCTCCCTGCAGAACTCCCGAATCTAGAGTTGCTTCTTCTGCTTGGACAGTTGGTCCACCCAATAGACAAAAACTAGCTGATAACAGTATGGAGGCAGTCCCACATTTTAAGGTTCGTAATCCGAAATGATGTCGCTCCTTGCCAACCGTTTCCTTTTTCATTCAGAAACCTCCTAAAAATTTAATAGTTAATGCAAACGTTTGCTCTAACATTTAGTATAACCCAAACACCTGTAAATGTAAAGGCTTACATTTGTAAGCGTAGATATTTTTTACATTTATTTCCCAAGAACATCTGATGAACTGTTCTTAGACTATCTAATACATGCACGGATTTAGCCTATGAAATAGAATCCGGCTGGTTATTTATGGTCTAAAAAAAGAGCATGAGTAAATGTCTCATGACCTTTTTCTGATTTTTTAACATCTGTGATAGGCTGCTTCTAGCTGTTTCAACAGTTTCTCTTTTTCAGCTTCTGTCGTGAAACTAGCCCGGATAGCATTCTGATTAAAACGATAGAAATCATCCTTACTGGTTCCAAAATGTTGGGCAAACAAACAATATTCCTTGGTCAGATTCGTGGCAGATACGGTGCGATTATCCGTGTTAATCGTGATCTTAGCTCCTAAATCGTAGAGGGCTTGATAAGGAAAATCAGCTAGACTTGGAGCTGCTCCCGTCTGGAGATTACTAGTCAAGCACATCTCAATCGTCGCACCTGCCTCTACAAACTCAGCCATTACTTTGCGATCCTTGATCAGGGCTGTCGCGTGACCAATGCGGGAAATGCCCAACTGCAAAGCATGGGCTATATTCGTTACGCAACCGCATTCTCCTGCATGAAAGGTCATTGGTAATCCTAAATCTTGGGTTGCTTTGATTGCCTCTTCTAAGTCCTGTGTCGGAAAATCTGCTTCATTACCTGCAAAATCAAAACCTGCTAACCCCTTTTGGGCAAGGCTTACGACTTCCTTAAAAATAGCTTGGGTCTGGTCAGGATCACTTTGTTTCAAACCACAAACCAAAACCCTTGCGATAATGCCAAACTCTGCCTCCGCCTGCTTCAGCCCCTCTAAGACTGCTTCTACTGTCTCAAGTGCTGTAAGCCCTTGATCTCGAGATAATTCTGGAGCAAAGCGAATCTCCATATACAAAACATTTTCCTTTGCTGCTTGAGCAGCCACATCATAAGCCGCAAGTCTCAGCGCCTCTTTGGTCTGCAATAATGGACGAATAAAATCAAAAACTGTCAAATAGTCCAATAAAGATTCCGTTTGAGCAGGTGCTGTAACCAGCTTGACCAAATCCTCATCACGGACAGGTAAGGGAATCTGAGCCATCTCAGCCAACTGTCGAATAGCCTCTAGTGATAAGGAACCGTCCAAATGGCAATGAAGCTCCGTCTTAGCTAGCTGATGGAGAAGTTTTTCCTGCATATGTCACCTCTTCGTTCGTATATTGGTATTTATCATATCATATTTATAAGACATTGCAATAAAGAATAGATAAAAAATAGAATTTTCCCTCAACATTTACACCCCTCTTTGTGAAACACAAAAAAACTCCCCAAAGGAGTTTTACTTTCTGACGGAAGACATGGGATTCGAACCCACGCACGCTATTACACGCCTACCGCGTTTCCAACACGGCCTCTTAAGCCTCTTGAGTAATCTTCCAATCAAACTATCATCGATTATATCATAAAATTGACAACTTGACAATCATGAAGAATCGAGTGTTTAAAAATAATGATTCGAAACAACACAGCTCTAAAACTTCAAGGTGGAATAAATGGAGTTTTTGATAGTTTTGGAACCATTCGAAACAACACAGCTCTAAAACGTATCAGTCAATTTATACTCAATTCCAGCAGTTTTGGAACCATTCGAAACAACACAGCTCTAAAACGTTCCGCAGGAATTAGTTGCTAAGTTTCATGTTTTGGAACCATTCGAAACAACACAGCTCTAAAACGAAACAGGTGTAAAATCTTCTAGTTTAGGTTTTGGAACCATTCGAAACAACACAGCTCTAAAACAATGTCTCTGCCTTGATCCATTGCTTAGCAGTTTTGGAACCATTCGAAACAACACAGCTCTAAACAATGGTCATCTATTCAAAGACATGAGTATAGTTTTGGAACCATTCGAAACAACACAGCTCTAAAACAACCATCAGCGGTCTAAAGAGGGTAATCTGGTTTTGGAACCATTCGAAACAACACAGCTCTAAAACGTGGATTGTCCAACTTAGGACGACCTGCTTGTTTTGGAACCATTCGAAACAACACAGCTCTAAAACCTCGTAGACAATTTTTGTCCAGAAGATTTCGTAATCGCGCCATTTATCCCAGCTACATTTCAGCTTCAAATCATTCCATTTCTTTACTTATTATACCTTAAACAGTTTATTAAATCAATACTTTCAAACATATACTCCACGTCAAACGCATGAACGTTTTCTTATATCACTTTGTTTATTAAGCACTTTTTTTGAAGCAAGGATGGCTCATTTTCATCTTCCTCTCCCCTTATCTTCTATCTCTAAAACCTAAT
>NZ_JBUEQR010000056.1:0-2439 GCF_054968985.1 Streptococcus sp. 1F3
ATGGTATTTCGAGTCTCTATCATCTGAGTGCCCCGTTAAGCAGCACCTTCTATACCAATACCCAGACGGCACGGCAGTATGTTCAGGATACGAAAAATAAGGTTCTATCCTTTGATACGATGCCCTCAACCAGCGGTACTGAGCAACTATTTAGCGCCTTAAGTAGCCAGATGGTAGCTGCAGGAAGAGTAAAGAGTTTGAGCTATAGTGATCCTATTTTGACGAACTTTGTGGCGTATGGCGACCTCGGTCAAGCGATTTATGAGATGGATCAGCAGTATGCGAAAGCCAAAGCAGAAGCGATTGAGGCTGCTAAGCGCAAGGCGGAACAAGAAGCAGCAGAACGGGAAGCCTCTTATCGCCGTCATCATCCCATCCAAGCCTGGCTGAAGGATCGTTCTGATGAGATTGGTTCTTGGTGGGGGGATGTCGTTGAGGGGACACGGAACCTACCGCTTCCTCAAGGAGTGAAGGACACGCTCCTGTTTACGGAAGGTTTTATTGGTGCAGCTGGAAGTATGATTTCAGAGACTGCGATAGGTGCGGTTGATTTGACACAGATCATTGATATTGCCATTACTGATGGCGTTAATCGTCTGACAGGTGTCCAAACTCCAGAGTGGATGAAGCGAGACTTGAAAGGGACAGTAGATAATCTGTCTAGCCTTGTAGAATTAGGAGTAGGAACCTATACTGCTCTGACTGATCCAATAGCGACTATACGTGGACAGGCTCCCAATGCTAGTTATATGGATAAGGCTGCTTATCGAGCTCAGCAGACAGGGAAAGCTCTCTGGGATCAGATTATTCACATGGATGCCTATGATGTAGGAGGTCTGACTTTCGAGATTGCCAGTCTTTTTGTTAGTGCAGCAGCTGTAGGTAAGGTGGCTAAGGGGACAAATATTGGAGCTAAGGCCGCTGAGATGATTGGCTTAGCCAAGAGTACCAAGGTAAGAATCCTCGCAACTGTCGAAAAATGGGGCTCAAAGGTTGACAATATCTTAGCGAAGAGCAATCCTGTCATTCGTCAATTTGGGGAGAAATTATTAGATACCCGAATTCCAGCTGGCCTCCGTCGGGAAGCCTTTACCTTTGCGGATGAAGTAGGCTCCCTGTCTGCCTTTAGCGGTGAGAGCAAGATGCTGCGTGAGGTCATGCAGTTCTCTAGTAAACATGTGGATGAGGTGATAGAGAAAACAAGCAGACTTCCTTTTATCGAAGGGATGAGCCCAGAAGATGCCCGTCGCTATGAACAATGGACTAAGTATGCAGAGGCAGGAATAGAACCTGTGGATAGGGTTAAATTAGGGGATTGGACGTACCCGCTGGATTTAGAGCTTTACCTTGCGAATAAAAATGTGTATGACAATCCGGATTATTTTAACCAAATAACTGGGAATGTAACCTATCCAGGAACACCAGAAAGTGCATTTGGAAGAGTTGATGGTAGTATCCATAAAGACGGCTTCCTAAATGGAGAATACAGAGAATCAATTTTACTACCTGGAACTAAAATTAATAGGATTGGGTCCAATCCAACAGGCAGGTATTTTTCACCTGAGGGTGCAACTTTTGGAGAGAAGGCTTTGCCTCCTTTCATGAAATCACAACCTAATTCTGATTATATTGTTCTTAAAGAAATATCTATAAAAGAGGGTATTGTTGCACCATGGTTTGATGAACGAGGACTGGGAACACAATATTTGACGGACTTGACGATTGATGAATTGGAAAAAGGTGGTTATGTCCTTAAAATTAAATAAGAGGTAAATTATGTTAGCAGAGTTAAAGACTAAAATTGAAAATGAAGTTTCTGAAATTAAAGATATCAATTTATCAAATTTAGGAGTATATTTTTTGCATCAACCACCTTATTTTCCTGAGGGAATAAGTGTAGTTGAGAATAAGAAAGACAGCTATAATTTGATTTTTACTGAACGTGGAAAAATAACATCTGAAGAAATTGATTTAACTGCAGATGAGGTGGAATACCGAATATTAAAAGTTATAGTGCAAATTATCTCATCTGAAAAAATAGGGGGGATTAGTGAGTTTGAAATTAATGAATTAATCAATAATCTTGAGTTTGATAGAATTGAACAATTAGTTAAACAGATGAAAGAAAAAAGATGCCAATATGAGAAAAAATTATTGGATAAAATAAACCCCAAATATTCTATTTGGTATGAAAATGAAAACCAATCTCAAATTGCTGAGTAGAATTTGAAATAGACAGATTCTACGATAACTAGCGTTCTTACTTAAGAACGGCTAAGGAAAGGCAAGTTATACTCATTTAGTTTAACTTTTATTACTTCGTTAACTCGCTTTGCCGTACTCCAGTACAGCCTGCAGCTCGTTGCCTAGTACTAAAAGTAAACTAAACAACTATAAAGTATAAAATTTATTCCCACATACGCAGTGATATACTCCCCT
>NZ_JBUEQR010000056.1:2689-3146 GCF_054968985.1 Streptococcus sp. 1F3
GTTTAAGCGTCGGATCGTATTTGCCCTTATCTGTCTGTTCTACTGGAACATGAACCGCTTCACTACTACCATCTGGATAGGTCACTGTGACTTCAACCACTGGATTATCAGCAGTACCACTTATCCTATCGGCTGAGGTCAGAGTTGTCCCCTCTGGCATATTCGGTACAGTGACCTTGCCTTTTACAACTTCCTTATCAGCTGGAGTGACTGGGCTATTTGGAGTCACTGAGCCATCAATTGGTGCCTTTTCTGCACTCGGCTCATACTTCAAATTATCTCCCACTTTTGTAATCGTCACTGGTACATTGACTGTTTCTTTGGTGCCATCTGCGTAAGTGACCTCTACTGGAACTTGATGAGTGCCGACTGTAGTTGGAAGTTTGCCCTTCACTTCCTTGTTGGTAATGCTTGCACCACTTGGTGCTGTGACTTGACCGGTTACGTCTCCTGCAGT
>NZ_JBUEQR010000057.1:0-314 GCF_054968985.1 Streptococcus sp. 1F3
TCTTCTGATAAGGTATCGGAGGCTGCTATCTGAGAACGCACATGCTTCACACGATTGGCGTAAGTGGTTTTCACGACCTGAAGCGGACTTTGTTCTCCATCTAGAACCTCATCAAGGGTATAGTGGTCTTGCCGTGTGACCGTCTGGGGCTGGATATAGTGGCCACTAGCAGTTACGGAGGTCGCAATGGTCTGCGTTCGGTCATAGGTATGCTTGGTCTGATATGGATTGTCCTTTCCATTGACCGCATTCAAACTCTCAAATGCAGAATCCAAACCTTTTACAAGCTTACTGTCAATATTCTGAAGCACATC
>NZ_JBUEQR010000057.1:398-20505 GCF_054968985.1 Streptococcus sp. 1F3
ACCTAAGCTGGCCTCTCCTTGAGCGACATACAAATAGTCTAGACCCTCTGACTGAACAGCCGCACCTGCCTCATCAATCTCCCTTAACATCCGCTCTACCAAACCTTTCTGGGTAGAAAGATAGGCCTGGGATTCAAAATCACGTTTATGACTATGATAAGTTGACATCTCAGTCCCCCTTTCCAGCAGATTGAAGTTTATAGGCTGTTTTGATTTCATCAAGTGCTTCTTGAGGATGACTTCGAATATAGTCTTTTGTTTCATTCGGTATCTCAGGATTGTTTAGATAGTAATCATTAGCTATCTGAACTGCTATCATTTTATCCACATCAATCATCTTGGAATAGGTATGTTCCACATGCGTATAGAGTACTTCGGCTAGGGTAACCAAATCCTGAGCTTTTAAAATATAGCGTATAAAACCGTCATTTCCTTCACCTAGATAGATATCCTTAAACGAACCGTTACCAGAGAGTTCCTTATAGGTCTTTACCGCATTTTCAATGCTCGCTGAGGCACTACCCGCTGCCACTAAAAGCTGAGTTGCATGGTGCATCATCATTTCCTGATCAGTTAAATCAATTGAAATCTTTTCTACCATATTACAACCTCACTTTCCCTTTTTTCATCAACATCGTCACCATATCTTGACTATCTATTGAACGACGTTCTTGTCGAGGAATACTGTACTCATATAAAATATCTTCAAGATCCATATAGACTACATCTTCTTGGACATTCCCATATTCCATGATGGTCAATCGGAGAGCATCGGAGTTTCCAAACTTCATCACTGTCCTAAAAGCAGAGTAAGGTTCCCAATCAAAGTGCATATAGTCTTTTACTTTATCATCCAAGTGATGTAAAATCTGATGACCTTCTTGAATATAGCCCCATAAAATAACACTGGTAATCCGATCTAAGAAGTAAGAACCATCATCTAAACGATGCAATACAACCGACATCCTCTTGTATTCATCCACTTCTGGTGCCACAAAATAAGTCTGATCAATACTATAATGATAGGAGGACTGATGGTAGTCCCTTAAATATTGACCAAATCGAACACAGTCTTCCGTCACGCTCTGATCAATGATTAAGCCCATATCCTGTAAATCTTGATACCCCTTCGAAATCGTTTTTCGAAGCAGGTCTTTTCGATTCAATCCGTCTTCAGATTCCAGGGGTAAAAAAGCGAGATCGTCACTATATTCATTATACATGTGTAAAAGGTAAAGTGCTTCTAAAGTAAACTTCATGCGTTATCAATCTCCTTTATCACCTTTGCATTTGCGATGCTCCCCAGTAACGTTTCTAGCCCTGTAGCCGTTTTTTTCAGTTCTTTGACACTCGACAAATAATCTTTTTGGTATTGGGTAATAAAAGATTTCAAATCCTCATACGTTGTCTTACTCTTGCCTTTCCAACTAGACTCATACTTTTCCATTGAATCCAGTTCACTACGAATCGTCTCTAAATGCTCTATCGTATTTTCTAGTTCAGAAATTAAGGCTCCTAATTGAGCATCGTTAAAGTCAATGGTATCGTTTGTATACTGTTCATCAATACTATTTATATCTGTATTCATCGCCATAAGCCAACCTCTCTACCATATCCATTCCCAAAAAGGCTTGCCATCATTGTACTCACTCTTCTGAGATGAAATTTGTTCATTAAGACTTGAAATTTCGGTTTTTAAGTCATCATACAAAGTCATAAAAGAACAATTTGCATCTTTGCAATAAGAGTAATATTCCTTCATCGTATCCTTATCCTCTTGTAATTTTGATCTAAAATTAGATAGATAAGCATAGCCTGGCTCACCATCCATAATCTCTATTAACTGCTCACAATGCTCTATGTACTCTTTTAGACTTGTCAAATCTTGTTTCGTACTTAAATGATTATTGGAAATAGCATCTCGGACACGTACATACTTTGCTTTTTCATACTCTAAATTCGATATACTCGTTCTCAATGCAGCATCTCTTGATGATGTCATCTCCTATCCTCCTATTCATTATGATCCTTTATGTTCAAACTTGGTGGAATGGTGCTTGATTCAGTTGTTGACGTCTTAATATCTGGCAAGTCTATCATTTTCACTTTTGGGTGAATCGCAGATAGGGCTTGCGTCAGTACAATCAATAGGACAATACATCCGAACCCGTAAGCCCCTAATTGACTAAGCATAAAACGAGAAGATAATAAACCTTTTTTAGAAGGGTAGGTCTTTAATTCTGGTTGCGCTAATTCAAGATAGGCTTTTCTATGAAAGGGCGGAACGAAAATTTTTATCCCCAATGCCAGATAGATAGTCATTCCAATAGACGTATACAGATGTGCACGTCCGCCTTTTAATACTAGGTAGAATCCCCCTGCCGCAAAAAGAATAGTGTAGATGCAGAATAAAATAGTAGCTACCCTTGATTCACTCCGAATCTGCAAATACTCCTCAAGTGTTAACGTCTTATCTTGTTTTTCTGTCATTCTATCTCTCCTCCTTTAGTAATTTTCAATTTAGTCTGTATATCCTTATAATGTAGGTAGATCTCATCATAGGCTAAATCAGCTTCTGCACCTGTTTGACTTCTAGTGAATACCGTTTGACTACCTAACTTCATCGAAATCAGAGCTATATCAACTTTCCCTTTTAGATAACGTGTAAGAGGAGAGCTTAGAGACATAAAGGCCTTGGTCACAGTATAAATCAAATGGAACCCAACTTTTTGCCCTTCTTCATACAACATTGCAAAGTCATTATCAGACAGAGCAGTTGCTGCAATAAAGCTTGCTAAGTCACCAAGGACGATATATTTATTTAAGTTCACCCTCTGGCGACGTGCCTGCATGACAGCCTCTTTCCATTCTGAAATCAAGCCATCATAGTCAGATTCACTATGGTAATACTCCCCAAATCGTACCCTTTCTTCCGAATATTCATCTAAGCTGTCAATAAATGTCACTTGGGACTTATCAATAGTTCCTGCCAATAGATTCAAACAGTGTTTGACAAGTATTCGTTTTGGAATCTCTTTTTCAACAAATAACATCACATGCTTTAGTCGCTCCAAAGGCAGTGAGACTGTCTGAACATGTTCAAACTCTATACCAATTGGAAGTAGATTTGCAGCAATTGCTTCCTTCGTATTCACCATGGACATAAATTGATGAGGGATAAGTTGATCCGGTACAACAGGGATTCCCGTTGGAAGTGTGCCTGTAAAGTATTGGTGCATTGCTTGTCTCTCTAATGTTAGATTTTCCAACACATTCACTTCATCCTCTCCAAGGGTCGGCAATGCCACTTGGAAAATTTCTGGCTGTTCGATATATACCAACCCTCGACCAGGAATATCTTCAATGGTCAGACTTGTTCGCCCAACAATTGTACGCGACTCCATATCATCATTCAATTTCAAGGACAACCGTTGTTTAATATTAGCAGATAGGGTCGCTCGAAGAGTCCCAAATCGAGCCGCTGTCATTGATAAATAAATCCCCAAGCTAGCTCCTTCTCGAGCCACAATTTGTAATAGATTATCAATGACCGATTCGGCTGGACTTCCTTTCAAACCGTCGTAGTTGTCTAAAATAAGCAAAATAGTGGGCAACTGTTGCTCCGACACTTGTCGATACATTTGAGCATTGGCAACAGACTGATGACTAAAGAGTTTCTTCCTATTTCGAATCTCCTCTAATATTAAGCGAGAAAGTTTTTGTAACTTTTCTATCTCATCTAATAGGATATAATCCGCTACATGTGGTACATTTTTAAGCGGCAATAAGCCATTTGTCCCAAAGTCCAAGAGGTAGAAATGCAGGTCTTCTGGTGTCAATTGTCGCGCTAAGTCCATCACTAAACTTTGTAAGAAAGTTGATTTCCCCATACCTGGACTGGAGAAGAGGGCGATATGCCCATCCTTTTCAAAGTCATGCTTCAAGACCTCTTGGCTCTGGCGACTTGGGATATCCACCATACCAAGTATCGCAACAAGATCACTCGACTGCCTCCACAGCTCCTTGAAACCTTGCGGACGGAGGTCTTGTAGAAAAATTTTCTTGGAAAGTGGTGGCAACCATGGTTGGGGCAGAGCCTTGATAGACAAGCGCTCGGTCAACTCTTTTATCTTGCTCACAAGGGCGTAAAGCTCACTTGGAACCTCCTTGATTGACTCCGCCTGATCCAGACCAGATAGGTCTTCATTTAAAATCTCATACTGGCCAAGATCGTTGATCGCATAGATTGTATGATCTTCAATCCCTTGCTCGTCCTTGTCCGGCTGGTAATCGGCTCCCGACCAAGCAGACTGGAAGAGTTCATAGACCTCATTGTTTCCCACTTGGAGGTAGCATCGACCAACCTGCGTAATCTCTGCCGCATCTGGTGTCTTAAGCATCTCCATGGAATCACTCCGATCTGCCACCTTCAAGGCTAGCTTAAAGCGGGAATTGGACCAGATCTGGTCATCGACCACACCCGACGGCTTCTGGGTCGCAAGGATAAGGTGAATTCCCAAGGAACGCCCGATACGAGCTGTTGAGACCAACTCCTTCATAAAGTCCGGTTGGTTGGTCTTGAGCTCTGCGAACTCATCGGATATCAAGAACAGATGGGGCATAGGCTCTAACACTTCGCCTAGCTTATACTTCTTCTGATACTGGTTGATATGGTTGACGTGATTCTCTGCAAACAAACGCTGCCTGCGCTTCAACTCCGCATTGATAGACACCAAGGCCCGCATGGACTGAGCCCCATCCAAGTTGGTAATGGTTCCAAGCAGGTGAGGCAGGTCCTTGAAGAGATTCGCCATACCCCCACCCTTATAGTCAATGAGCAGGAAAGCAACATCATGCGGATGAAAGTTGACCGCAAGGCTCAAAATATAAGACTGGATCACTTCTGACTTACCAGAACCGGTCGTCCCAGCCACCAATCCATGGGGACCATGAGCCTTCTCGTGCAAGTTCAGATAGACCACATCCTCCTTCCCACGAAGACCAAGCGGTACCGCCAAACTCTTATAAGGCGCATGGCTCTCCCAACGCTCCAGAACACCTAAATCCTCGAAGGTCTCTGCCCCGTACATCTCCATAAAGGTCACCATTTCTGGAATGGAGGACTTGAGATTCTGCAAGTGGTTGAGCGGAGCCAAGCGACGAACCAAGCACTCCTTATCATAGCCTACCGGGAAATGGTCAAGGGCAAAGTCAATTTCCCGCAACTGCCCTTCTTCCAGCACCAACTGACCGGTATTTCTATCCTTGATATTGATGATGGTCTTAATATTTTCAGATAGAGAAGACATCACATCCTGCACAAAAATCAAGCTACAGCCCAAATCCGTTGGATCCTCGGTAAAGAACTCCATAATCACATGGTCTAAAATCAATTTTTCGTCTGTGATAAAGACCACATAATGCGGGCTAAAAAGGGTAGACTCTCGATTGGCCTTCTCTTCTTTCTGTGCCTTACGCAACTTCAAGATCTGATTCAAGGAATTTAAGACCTGATCATGCGTCCGTTGGTTATAGACAAAGCCACGTACATTCAGATCCTGCAGGGTCGCATGGGGTAAGAAGCGCATCCAATCCCACTCTGCTTTTTCTTCCTCGGGCATAATGGTAATCATTTGCACATCATGATAAGAATGAAACAGGGCAATTTGGTTGACCAAGAGCTGGAGTTGTTCAATCACTAAGGCACGAGGACCGATATAGCCCACAGGACCATGCGAGAGATTGGCTACAATCGGCATATCTGACAAGGTCTTATGACGCTCATAAAGGCGGAAGCCCTCCAACTCAAGCGGATCGCGCTTTCCTGAACGCTCGGTCTGCGCATAGTTCAGGTCATAACTGACCGGAACATTGCCCAAGCCTAGACGATAATAGAGGAAGTCAAAGTGCAAGGGAGTCTTTTCATAGATTCGGTGGTCATAGCTTTCTGCCAAGTCTACCAAGGTTTCAATGGAGGGATAGTGGTAGAGCTGCCCATCCTTTTGAACCTTGGATAGTCTCGCCAGCTCCTTAGCCTTATCCGCCAGATAGTCATGGTAGAGATGTTTGCGATCGCTCAGCTCTTTTTGATACTCTTTGCGCCCCTTGAAATAACTCGAAATAGAGATTCCCGTCGTCACAAAAGACATACCAATCGTCGCAAGAACATAGAGCCCTCGAGGCTGAAAAATCATAATGACGAAGGTGATGCCCACCATCATAAGAGGGGGTAGAATCAACTTAAGCAAGCCATCTGCCGGTTTAGAAGGGGCAGACGACGGCGCATTGATTGCAATTCGCTCCTCCGAACTCCGATAAATGATTCGTGGAGAACGATGATAATCTGGGTAATCCTCATAAAAAGCATACTGCGAGGACGACTTCCGTACCAATTCCGGACTGATACCAACTGGTCCTTGGACGACAATCTCATTCGTATAGAACTTGAAAAAACTTCCTTCAAAGGTTAACTCATCTCCAAGCTCCAAGTCCACTTCCTCCTCTTCTAGGAGGCGATTATTGAGATAGACATCCCCCTCCAAACGGTGAAGCTTCCATGAACGTTCTGTCCGTTTGAGTAGAAGACGACAGATACCTTCTCCCACCACAAAGCTATTGCCAGGGTGAGAGCCAATGGTCAACTCTTGCTTGTCCAAAGGATCAAGAATCGTCTGCTCTTCAGAAAGGATATACAGTTTCCCACCAGCTAGTCTAAGACCGGATTCCACCTGTCCTTCGCTATCTAGATAACGATAAACAATCCCTTGAGATTCTAGTCGCAGCACTAAGGCTCCATCCATATTTCCTATAAAGATCTGAGCCTTGTCTGACTTGTCTAAAATGATCTCCTTTCCCGAGATAAAATTGACAAGATAACGGTAGCCACCCTTATAAAATACTACTGTCTGTTCCATGGCTTATTCCTCACTTGAACGCGACCGAGCTGTCGATGCTGATGTTGATGAAGTGGTCTTAGCCTCTGAAGAAGAGCTACCAGCCTCCTCATTAGTCGCATCATTTAGAATAGTTGTCCTTGTATCCCAATATTTTTGATATTCAGATTTCAATTCTTCCAGTCTCGTTTCTCGCTCCTCTCCAGAAAGGCTCGTATCCTCACGAATCTGCTCCATTTGCTGGTAAAGAGCATACAAAATCAAATCCGAATCATCCAAGCGCTTTGCCAAATCCAGAGCCTCTTGGCTATTTCCTCGACCAATCTCTATCCAATAATCCAAATACTGCTCATCAGACTTCAGAGTGACATTGTTTAAAATAACAGAGCGCTGTTCACCATTTAGATCCAAGCCTTGAATATAGGCATAAGCCAGGGTGTACTTTTGGGTATAAGGCAAACTGGACAAGGACACGCGCTCCAACTCACTGATCACTCCTGGATAATCCACCTTGATAAAGGCGGTGTCAGCGTCAAGCATTTTTTCCTTAAAGGGATTGTGGAGAAAGATGAGGTAGATCAATGGGAGCAAGAGCAAACTTGCCACGGCAGATAACCAGATGGTCGCATATCGATAAAAGCGGTGTTTCGCACGAGATACCCGTGTCAGGGTTGCGTCTTCTTCCTCTCGTTTATCGCAGAAAAAGCCCTGCAGTAACTGCTCCAAGTCATCCATAGAGTGGGCATTTCGGATACTTACCAAAAATTCCGGTACTGGTACCACCTCTAGCGAACCATTGTATAAATCCATGAAGTCAAAGTCTGTGAACAAAGCAAGGATATAGGACTTAAGCTGTTTGAGTACCTCCTCTTCATTCAACTGCTGAGGCACCATCATTTCAGGAATAGCCCGATAAGCCAACTTAGCCCGTCCATCTTTGGTCACAAAGACATTTGTCGGATGCAAAAAGAAGGTAATTGGAAGTCTGAGAGCACCTCTTAACTCCAACATATTTAGGGATAGACGGAATTTTTCAGACATCTCTTTTTTCTTGAGCGCTTCAAAAGATTGACCAAAAGGTTCTAGGTGATAGGTAAAATGTACCGTATCCTCATCAAAGGACATTTCTTGTCTTAAAAACATCGGATGGTGCAGATCCAGCAACATCAGCTCCGACAAATCCTGACTGGCTACATCTGAGCGTTTCACATCCAATTGCCAAGTTTCCTCTCCTTTATAGAAGCGGAACACCTGACCATCAAATTCAAATCCTTCTTCTTTCACCCTCTTACCTCCATCATTTTGACAATATCTCCCGTAGTCACTGGATAATCTACCAAGAATTTCCCTTCATCCAGAATAAGCCCTTTATTGACAACATGAAGCTGGTATTTTGCCCGCTCTTGGCTTTCTCCGAAAATACCGTCCAACTCTTTGATTAGCTTTCTCACTTCAATTCGGACTGGTATACGCACATCTCTCACTTTTCCCTTATAATGCAGGGTAATATTGATATGAGTTGCCATCTTATCTCCCTCATTTTTCCATCATACTCACTAAAAATCAAAGGCAAACGCTGATGAGGTTTGAATTTTGTTTTTGAAGAGTATCACTATTTTCTAATATGGATCTTCTATCTCTTTCTTACTGACTAAGTAAGTTGCCAAACTCGCCACGGTTAGGATACCTACAACCAACATCGTAAACAAGAATCCAGACAAAAACCCAGTTGGACTTCCGTTGGAAATGCCATCCACTTTCGTAGTCCTATTCTTATGGCTGTTATTAGTAAACAAGGTTCCTACCTGTAAAATATCTGTGCTAGGTTTTTCTCCAACTTGAAACAAACTAGCTTGTTGAGCTTGGAGCAAGGAACGCTCTGCCTCCTTGCCCATCACCAAATCCTCTTGCTCCTTGGCACGAAAGAGGAATTGGATCAGCTGATCCTGACTTCCTAGCTTCAACTCTGCTTCTTGTTCGATACGTGAACTGTCAATGTATAAATTTGCATCTCCTAGCTCTGTCGCACCCACTAGCTGCGGTAAGAATAGGAGCACATAAGCAGGAAACATCAATCTCTTTTTCATTGCTCCCTCTTCTTCAATAGCTTTTCTTTATCCACAAAGGCATTTAACAAGGAGAGACCCACACCTAACACAAGACTGGTGACAAGCATTGTCAATCCTGCTGCTTCTCCATCAAAATATCCAGATAAGCTACTTTCTAAAACAGATAAGGGATTCATAGCCTTCAGAGCTGCAGGTAAGCCTGTTAAACTAGCAGTGGTTCCAATAGCATTCGATAGATAGATGAAACTAATGACCATGAAGAAACTCAAGCCCATACCAAGCCCCCGTGCATTTTTAATCAACAAATATTGACCTTGAACCAGTAGGAGACTAAAGAGGGCAAGCATCAAGACCCAAGTGGGAATCAACTCGCTATCAATCGCTAATTGTTGACTAGAGACCATGCCAATTAGGGTTCCCATAGCAATCGCCAACAGACTCAGAATAAGCACGGTCACCAAGTCCGTATCTTCTAATTTGTTTACCTTAAACTGATCTTTTACAGCTTTTATCACACGGTGAGTCCCAAAAATATAGGCGGTGAAGAGTGCAACCATTTCAAGTAGCAAAATCCAAGTGAAGGGTCGATAGGTATTAACTGTTGCCCGTACAGACGAAGCTGACTCTGTCAAAGGAGAAGAAAGGAAATCCAATAAGACCTCATTTGGTACACCATTTTCATAGGCATTGCTCAATACAGAAGTGAAAGTTGCAACAAAGGTTCCATTTTCTGATAACTCATCTTCAAAACGCTTCATCAAAGCGGTTGCTTCTAAGGAAAGTTGCTCCCCACTAGCTTGAGCTGACTGGATATCTTTACTAAAGTTAGCAAAAATACGATTCACATTTGTCGCTTCTTCCACGTTTTGAGTAGATAGGCTTTTTACATTATCTGTGATGGTGAGTGAGGCATCTAATTCTCTTGCTAGAGCTGTCAAGTCAGCATCTACCCCTCCTTGAAAGGCTACCTGCTTCTCTTGTCCTTCAGTGATTGCTTGAGCACGATTCCTAAACGCCTCCAAGAACGCCAACTGATCCGAAATTTGGCGCGTTAAGTCTTGGTTCGTAGTCGTAATCTGGAGCAACTGTTCTTTCAGCGGACCTTTCTTAGCCTCTAAGGCTGTCAAGTTATCCTTCAATAATTTTTCTTGGGAAATAGCATCCGTATAGGACTTCAAGTTCGCTGTCATAGTGCTTGTTAGCAAGGACTTCAACAGTGATTTTGCATCCTGTTTAAAGAAAGCATTTGACAAGCTATCTCGCTTATTCGTTTCTACATCTACCACTGGATAAAAAGCATTGATCAGGGCCGTTGCCCTTTGATAATTGGTCACAACTTCCTGAACTTTTGCTGCGTAAGCAGCCTCTGCCTTACGATACTCTTCTTGTTCCTTACGATAAGCTGACCAGTCAACATGGACTGCTGTCACCTCACTATTGTTGATTTTTACACCTACCGTGGCTAGCTCAGTGGAAGATGTTGTTGCTGGAGGAAGCAAATCTGTTGCCTCCCCGACAACAGTCGTAACAGTCGTCATCTCCTTATTATAAGCTAATTCCACCGACAAAGTGTTTTCCTTTTGTAGGTCGGCAGTGATACTCCTATCTGTATAAGACTGCCCATTCAATGTCCACGATTGCAATTGAAAATCTTCTGGAATCTCAAGCGTGACAGTCGCTTTTGTCGTGTTGTTTGGTACTTGAAAATTCGTATCAGCTTGAATATAAGAATTCAGTTGAGCAGACAACTGCTCTAACTCCGAAAGAACGGTTGAGTTAACAGGAATTTCACCAAAAGTTGCCGTCGCAAAAGCTGTATCAAATTGAATCCCACTTGTTGTAGTTGGATTTAATTTATTTAAGTAGTCGGCTAAGTTGGGTTCTGTGGGATCAAGGCTCGGTAGAGTAGCCAGTTGTGCTTGAATCAGCTGATCCAAATCAGCCTGATACTTCGCCAGTGAAATCGGTAAGTCCGTACTCTTATTCAAGACTGTCTCGATGGTAACTGAATTTGTGACACCATAATAGGTTTCGAGGTATTTATCAGCAAATTCGTCAATGTCTGCTTCGTGTTTCGCCAATTGCGCTTCCTCAGCTACAAGCGCCTCCTGTATATCTGTAATATTTTGCTCCAAATCACGAATTAGCTGCGCATAGCCATTACCAGACACTTTCGGGTTCTCACTTGTTGTTCCGATTAGAGCAGTCAAAGCGTCTTGAGTTGACTTTAGTGTAGTAAACAATTGAGTGGTTTCCGTACTTAAAACAGATCCATTCATCGCCAAAAGACTTGCCGTAAACTCTTCTTGAGAAATCTTTCCTTGATTTCGCTGCTCAAGCAAGGCTCCGAGATTGCTTTTCAGACCCGTTTGCGCTGTATTCAGATTTTCATAAATAGCAACATTTCCTGTTAGGGCCGCCTTTAAGCCATCATTTGCCGACAGGCTAGCATCAGCTGTTGTTACCAAATTCGGAAAGAGGCTTTTAAAATCAACCGCTGTCTGGTAGATATTTCCCCGAAAAGTCTCTACATTTGTCACTTTCGTATCTGAAAGTGCCTGTACATTTCGTTGCGCCTGATAGAGGTTTCCCAAGATACTAGCCATGTACATATCAACCAATTGACTTTGTAAATCTGCTATGATGTTTTTCGCAACCTTTAGGGCTTCATTTTCAACTTGAAGATTTCCATTCGCATTCACCTTGTAGGTAATCGTCGCCTTATCCACATTGGTATGATTGATCTCTAAAATCTTGGTTGAAAAATCGCTTGGAATTGTCAGAACTAATTGATAGTTTCCTTCTTTCAAACCCTTATCAGCCGTACCGCGACTAACTGTAGACCAGTTATGATCTGTATTGCGCTCAATGTTCTTGACATAACTGGCACCAAGATTGTAGTTCACCCCATTAGCCGTAATGGTATTGTCTTCATTTACAATTGCAATATTTAATTTTACGTTCCGTTCTTTTGCTTGCCGTTCCTGATTTGAAACACTTGTATTTCGTTGGACTGCAATATTGAATCCTATGACAGATACCAATAACAATAGAACCAGCAAGATATTTTTTCCGTATTTCACTATACGATTTTTGTCCATCTCTCCGTAGCTCCCCCTTATATTACAAAAAATAGGAAGGCAGCTGCCCTCCTAGAATTTGAACATCGTCAAACCTTAACCATTGATTTGCGCTGCAATGTCTGCATCCGTTTGCTCAATAATATCAGCAACTTTATTCAATTGTGCATTGATGTCACGAAGCAGCTCAGAAAATTCAACAATTTTTGGTTTGAGAGCTTCAAATTGTGCATCAAAACTATCGAAAGCACTACCTTCCCAGTTTTCACGAATCACTGACTGCTCATTTGACAAACTTGATAAAATAGCGTCAATATTTTCTGAGCCTTCAGTATAACGAAGAGCTGATGAGCGAAGCTCATCTGGTGTTAATTTAATACGTGACATAAACATTCTCCTTTTATTTTTATTTACTTTTTTATTATAACTATTTTTCCATAGTTTGTCAAATTATTTCCTAAAAATTTTTTATTTAAGATACGCGAGCATTTGACACGACTTTCACTCGTTTTATTTCCAACCTTTAACAAGCTATCCTTATACTGTTAAAGCTCAAAGTGTCCCATGAGAAGAAACTCTCCACTGGATAGTTTCTTCCGTATCCGTAAAGTGAACAGACTTCACAATGCCTACAAAAAATAGCAAATCTGACGAGTGAAAAGCTCTAGTAGCATGTTTCAGCCTATCCCTAAAGGGCTTCTATCCACAAGATACAAAGTTCGTTTATCCCATCAGGTATCCACTAACAACAGGCTATCCTTATACTCAATAAAAATCAAAAGTAGACTAGCTTTCACAATGAAGAATTGTGAAAGCTTGGAAATGAGAGTAGCACCGCTCATTTCCTTATAATCGAAGCCGAAGGTAGAACGAGCCTTCACCAAGGCAAGGTGACGAAGTATCCTGTTGATTTTTAAAGAGTAGTAGACTGAAATGAATAGTCTAAAAGGCGTAAAATCAGCGTTTTTGACAACACCATTTCATGCCTTTTTTCTATATTCTAGAATTTTTCCCCAATCTCAATTTACAAAAAAGAAGGGAACTTCCCCCTTCTTGTCATTGCTAGTTAGAACCTGTGCCACACACGGATACCTTGATTCTGATGGTTTTCTCGCTCATCTAGGAGTTTGACTGCATGTTAAAAAATGAATGATGAGGGCGAAAACACAATACTAGATATCAGCCATACTGTGGATACAGATTTAGAACACTCTCTTATAGCAAGGCCTTGAATTGGATATTTGAATCTTCTAAGAAGCAATCATCAAATCCACGTGGGTGATGGTATTCAATCCGATCTTGATCCATTGGGTAAGTGTATTTACCACCAACTTCCCAGATGAATGGATGGAATTGGTATTGTAGACGTTCTTTTCTCATCTTCCACAACTCTAGAATTTCATCCGTTGAAGCCATGAAGTTTGACCAAATATCGTAGTGTACTGGGATAATGACCTTAGCACGAAGATTTTCAGCCATACGAAGAAGATCAATAGAAGTCATCTTGTCTTGGATACCAAGTGGGTTTTCACCATAGTTATTCAAAGCAACATCAATCTTGAAGTCACGACCATGTTTTGCAAAGTAGTTTGAGAAATGTGAATCTGCACCGTGGTATACTGTTCCACCTGGTGTTTCAAAGACATAGTTTACAGCCTTACGCGCCATTTCCTCATCTGTAACCGCAAGTCCTGCTAATTCACCGTCTTGAGCATCTGCTCCTTCTACTGGGAGGGTGACCAAGCAAGTACGGTCAAACGATTCTACCGCATGAACTGTCATGTCCTTGATTTCAAAGCTGTCCCCTGGTTTTACAATGATAATACGCTCTTCTGGAACACCCCACTTCTTCCAGATTTCTCCACATTCGTAAGGTCCGACAAATTTCACATGATCCAATTTGGGATTGTTGACAATCGCTGCTGCTGTATTGATGTCAATGTGGTCACTATGGAAGTGAGACACAAGATAATAATCCAATTCATTGATTGCAAATGGATCAATGACCATTGGCTGAACACGCAAGTTTGGTTGGAGTTTACGAACCCCTGCCATATTTGCCATTTGGTGTCCACGCACCATATCTTTTACTTTTTTAGTGGATTTTCCACGCGCTGACCAAAGGTCCATCACGATATTTGCTCCACCTGGTGTCTTGAGCCAAATACCACAATTCCCTAACCACCACATAGAGAAGTTTCCTTCTGGAACCACTTCTTCTTCGATTTCCTCGTTGAGCCATGTTCCCCATTCTGGGAATGTACTCAAAATCCATGATTCTCTTGTGATGTCATTCACTTTTGCCATAATCGTTCCTCCTGATAGCTTATGTATGACCTTAGTATAACGCTTTCATTTACGCATAAAAAGACCAAATAAAACACAGGCTTGTGTTCACGTTTGGACTGTCATAAGATACGAGGGCGTTAAGAAAGCGAATGAAAAATAGGAAGTTCTTCGCAGAAGCTAGAGCTTCTAGAAGAAGTTATCTTTTTTCCGAGCTTTTAGCCCGAGTTCAATTAAATAAGATACGAGAGCGTTTGACACGAGTTTCACTCGTTTTATTTCCAACCTTCACCAGTCTGAAAGAGACTGGTGAAGCAACTCCTAGAAAAAATAGACAATCGAAGCAGGTTGGCTTGCAACCAATGAGATTTAACCTCGCTTTCCAGTTTCTAGGCTCGGGTAAAACGAATCCACTGGATTCGTTTTATTGACAGTGAGTTGTAGCTCGAGTTCAATTAAATAAGATACGAGGGCGTTAAGAAAGCGAATGAAAAATAGGCGGTCAAACAGAAGTTGCTTGCAACTTCGTCGTGAGACCCCGGCGAAGATAGCTAGGCTAGTCACAAATGAAATGCAGTGAATAGTCAGCTAGCTACCGCCAATAAAATAAGCTATGTCTCTTATTCATTGTTTATCTTTTTTCCGAGCTTTTAGCCCGAGTTCAATTAAGATGTGAGGACGTTAAAAAAATGGAAAGAAAAATAGGGAATCGGAGAAGATGACACCAGTCATCAATACGATTCATCTTTTTTCTACCATTTTTAGTCCGAATTCAGTTAAATAAGATACAAAGGGCGTTAAGAAAGCGAATGCACCCAAAGGACATCCGTATCTGTAAAGCAGGCACAGCCTGCAACAGCTACGGTAAAAATAGGAAATACGACGAGTGAAAACCTCCAGTGGAGGTTTTCAGCCTACTTCCTAAAGTAGAACATTTGCATTTCCTTTTTGCACAGCTCGTCGCCCGAGTTCAATTAAGATGTGAGGTCGTTAAAAAAATGGAAAGAAAAATAGGGAATCGGAGAAGATGACACCAGTCATCAATACGATTCATCTTTTTTCTACCATTTTTAGTCCGAACTCAATTAAACAAGATGTGAGAGCGTTTGACACGAGTTTCACTCATTTTATTTCCAAATTAAGATACAAAAGGCGTATAAAAAGCAATTGAAAAATTTGTTTCAATCTACTATAAAATAAGATCAACCTAAAAAAGCTGGACCTTCCGTCCAGTTCTACACAATGTTAATATAAATCTTTTAGCCCGCCATTTTCGACAGTTGCCAGAAAGAAATCGCTCTGAAATAGTGCTTGGATCTTATCAGCAGCTTCTCTCACCTCTTCTTCTTTTGAGATGTAGCGCGAAAGCAGTCGATAGAGCTGAGGTTGAATTTGCTTAGCACTGTCTTTCATCGTATGATAGGTTAAAAAATAACTCAACTTCATCACATCTTCATACGTTAAGACAGGACTAACCTGCAAGATAGGACAGGACGCCCTCAGATTATCACTGGTGGAAATCAACAAATCCACCTCTAAAATATCTTCTACACTATGAAATTGCTCTGTTGTAAAAACAGCCTGGATACTATCTGTTGGTAGATACACTTGACACTGCTTATACAATAGTTTTTGAACACCTACCCCCTCATCACAGACCAAATAAATATTCCGAAAAGCTTTGCCATTGATTGGTCTGCGCCTTAGTGCACCCCCAATGTGAATAGTAAAATAAGCTATATCGTCATCGTTCATCTGGATCATCCACTCTACTTCTAACGTATAAGAGGCAACCATTTTAACCGTGGTAAACAAGTCCTTATATTTTTGTTTAATCTGACTTGTCAAAGGATTTTTAGACAAAATACCGTAGGTCTTCCGAAATAACAGGGCCTTAGCATGCATGACTAAATTGCGCATCAGAGTTTCACGATTGTCAATTTCAAAAGCTGAACAACGTAAAAACTCATCAACAAAACGCTCTAAGACCTCTTTCATCTCTGCAAAGTCCTGACTATTTGTATGGATATCTTTATCTTTTCGGTAAGACAACAAAAGCATCGCAATCAAGGAAATCTCAATCTCATCAAGTGCCAACTCAAAGCGTTCGAAAAGAGAGACCGCCAAATTCTGAGCTGCTTTATACTCAATCCGTTTATGAATTAAGGTAAATTCTCGTTGAATTTCCGCTTGTTCGACAGATTTTAAGGTCATATTGCGATAGCTAAGAAGGAGATAGGGCAAAACCTTTAACATAAACTCAATCTCATAATGATTGATTTTTTTACCCAAATCAACTTCTAGCTGATTGACTTGTTCTGCCAAAAAGGCAACAATGTCCCAACTAAATAAGAGGGCACATCCTTCAAAGCAAGGTACCTTTTTGTTCAGGATGGTTAAAAAGCCCTCATTAGGATTTGAAAATACATCATAAAGCAACGAGTGCATATATTGGATTTTATTGAGGGGATGACACTTGAAAAAATACCCTTCTGATTTTGTTGCATAGAGGTAGACCTTGAATTGCTCCGTCGTGAGTTGCGCTCGAATCTCACTCAAATCATTCAAAACAGTATTGCGGGAAACATCCGTTAAATCCATGAGTTTTTCAATCGTTACACGTTCAGAAGTAATGGCAATGTAGATGGTCATGAGCTGGATTCGCTCCTCCATACTCATCACATAGCTGTAGGAGTCCACACTGTCTAATAGGACTTGGCAGGCCTCCTTTTGAGCCTCCGACAATAGAATCCCTACTCTTGGAAGACTAACAATGGGCTCTATCTCATCAGGAAGAGAATCGTTAATCTTCTCAAGATGATAATAGATTTTTCGTCTAGACTGACCCATTACCCGTGAAATATTCATAACCGTTTCTGGATTTGTCAATCGCATTAAATAGGTCAGCAATTCATAGCTACTCTTATCTAGTAAAACCACTTTGTTCATCTCCTTTTTGTTCTATAAATAGTATACCACTTTTGAGGGTAAAACTAAGGAGAGGGAATTTAGAACCTGTATTCACAGTTCAGCACTTCTATCTAAGGATCGTTTTTAAGCTCCTCATCGGTCGTTTTTTGCAAAATACAGTCAGTATTTCCTCAAAAACTGCCTGGATGAGTTAAAAAACAATCTCTTCCATAAAAGCACTTTACTTGTGAATACAGGTTCTACACTTGTCTTTGATCACTCTCTTTTATATCCAAACCAAGTCTTAGTGCGCATCACCCTTCTGGCCATAATAGGCATTCGGACCGTGCTTGCGGAGGTAATGTTTATCCATGATGTACTTAGGAGCAGGCTCTACGCGCGGATTGATTTGCTCAGTGAAACGGTTCATCTTTGCGACTTCTTCAAGTACAACAGAATGGTAAACCGCCTGCGCAGGGTCTTTCCCCCAAGTAAATGGTCCATGATTGCGTACAACAATTCCTGGAACTGCAACAGGATCAATGCCACGTTCTGCAAAGGTTTCAATAATGACGCTACCTGTTTCTTTCTCATAGGCCGTATTCACTTCATCAGCTGTGAGCGAACGCGCACAAGGAACTGGTCCATAGAAATAATCGGCATGAGTTGTTCCGTAAAATGGAATATCACGTCCAGCCTGTGCCCAACCAACTGCCTCTGTCGAGTGGGTGTGGACAACAGCACCGATTTCTGGCCAGGCCTTGTAAAGTGCTACATGGGTCGCAAGGTCAGATGATGGATTGAGTTCCCCTTCAACAACATTTCCATCCAAATCCGTCACAACCATGTTCTCTGGACTAAGTTTGTCATAATCTACACCAGATGGTTTAATAACAATCCGCCCCAATTCACGACAGACCTCGGAAACATTCCCCCAAGTGAATTTAACCAACCCATGTTCAGGTAGGGCTACATTAGCCTCATAGACCCGCTTACGCATTTCTTCTAATGATTTTGGCATTTAGTTCAACCCCGCTTTCTCAATCAATGGGTAAAGGAAGGCCTGAGCTTCTTTGATAGCCGCCCGTGTCTCCTCTACAGTTTCACAATTTTCAGACCACATTTCAATCAAAAATGGACCTTGATAATTGGTTTTCTTTAAAATAGCAAACGTATCTTCCCAATCAACGCACCCTTGCCCAAAAGGTACATCACGGAATTGCCCCTTAGATGTCTCCGTTACAGCATAGGTATCTTTCAAATGAAGAGCTGCAATTGCTTGATGACCAATGACAAATTCGCTATATAAGTCATTGTGCCAAGCAGAGAGATTGCCCGTATCTGGATAGACAAAAAGATAAGGTGAGTTGATTTCATGTGCAACTGCCAAGTATTTCTCAATACTATTGATGAACGGATCATCCATTATTTCAATAGCAAGCATCACCTGAGCTTGTTCTGCCCAATCACATGCCTTGCGTAAATTATTCAAGAAACGTTCACGAGTTGCTGGTGATTTTTCTTCGTAATAAACATCATAACCTGCCAGTTGAATGACGCGCACTCCCAAATCCTGTGCCAACTCTATACATTTTTGCATCGTTTCAAGCGACTTCGCTTCAAGAGCAGGATCATTTGACCCCAGTGGATAACGACGGTGACCAGAAAAACAAATAGTTGGAATGCGAACCCCTGTTTGGTAAATTGCCTTGACAATCTCCAAGCGTTCTTCCTTGGTCCAATCAAGTCGCGCCAACCGATCATCGCTTTCATCTACCGACATTTCCACAAAGTCAAAGCCCAGTTCTTTTGCAAACTCCAAACGCTCTAACCATGTAAAGTGCTTAGGCGTTGCTTTTTCATAAATTCCAATCGGTCTAGCCATGGCCTACCCCCAAATACGGCGGATTTCATCCTTGAAGGCACGCGCTGCTGCAGCTGGATCTTCTGCTTCTGTAATTCCACGACCAGCAATGAAAGTAAAGACATCCACTCCTTCAAAGAGTTTCAAGGTATCAATATCAAGCCCACCAGTAACAGACACACGGAAGCCCATGTCAATCAATTTTTTCACCTTATTGAGGTCTTTTTCACCCCATGTTTCACCTGCAAGAAGTGCGTCACGAGATTGGTGATAAATGGCTTGAGAAATCCCTGCATCTAGCCACATTTGAGCATGCTCATAGGTCCAATCTCCGTAGAGCTCTACCTGAATTTCTCCCTTGTCACCACGGATTTCTTGGATAGCTTTCAAGGCTGCTTTCATAGTAGGAATCGTCGCTGAACAAATACAAGTCATCCAGTCTGCACCACGCACTGCATTATTTTTCGCAACTGTACCACCAGCATCTGCACACTTCGTATCAGCTACGATGATTTTATCAGGAAAGAGACTGCGAAGCACCTCTACCAACTCACTCCCAACCTGAAGTAAGCAAACAGTTCCTGCTTCAATCACATCAACCTCATGACCGACGGATACCGCAGCCTTAACCGCTCCCTGCAAATCTGAATGATCAAGGGCAACCTGTAAATTTGGAATATGTTTTGTCATACTAACTCTCTTTTCTAAACAAAAATATAAGGGTGTTTGGCAACTCCTAGACAATCTAGACAATCGAAGCAGGTTGACTTGCAACCAATGAGATTTAACCTCGCTTTCCAGTTTCTAGGCTCGGGTAAAACGAATCCACTGGATTCGTTTTATTGGCAGTGAGTTGTAGCCCAAACTCAAGATACAAAGCCCGTTAAGAACTCAAAGTAAAAATAGGAAACTTTGCGAGGACGCTTGTGTCTAGCAAAAGTTTATCTTTTTTACACAGAGTTTAGGGCGTGTTCAATTAACTCAAGATACAAAGCCCGTTAAGAA
>NZ_JBUEQR010000058.1:0-5221 GCF_054968985.1 Streptococcus sp. 1F3
TTACACAGAGTTTAGGGCGTGTTCAATTAAGATGTGAGGACGTCAAGAAAATGGAAAGAAAAATAGGGAATCGGAGAAGATTACCAACGTAATCGATACGATTCATCTTTTTTCTACCATTTTTAGTCCGAACTCAGTTAACTCAAGACACAAAGCCCGTTAAGAACTCAAAGTAAAAATAGGAAACTTTGCAAGGACGCTTGTGTCTAGCAAAAGTTTATCGTTTTTACACAGAGTTTAGGGCGTGTTCAATTAAGATGTGAGGACGTCAAGAAAATGGAAAGAAAAATAGGGAATTGGAGAAGATTACCAACGTAATCAATACGATTCATCTTTTTTCTACCATTTTTAGTCCGAACTCAGTTAACTCAAGACACAAAGCCCGTTAAGAACTCTGTATCCAACTACAAAAATCAAAGCGAACTAAGGATATTAGGATTCTAAGTCCAACCCTTCAAGATAGGGGCTATTCTTAGACTCTTCCACCATGGCAAGAACTTCTTCTTCTGACTGGCAATTCACTAAGCGCTCAATAGAATTTTCCAATTCAAAGAGGGCAATAATCTGTGGAATTGCAACAGATGTATGAATATCTGAGCTTGTCGCAGCAAGCGTCAATAAAACACTAACCTCCTTACCGTCTGAAAATACAACCGGCTTAGTCAATGTAATAAGGGAAAAAGCATCGCGTACGACACCTGCTTCTGGACGGGCATGGGGCATTGCCATACCTGGCATCAAGATATAGTAAGGACCGTGTTCATTAGTGGATTCAATAATCGCATGATAGTATTCTTCTTTGACCGCTCCACTTTCAATCAAGGGTTCAACTGACAAGCGCACCGCTTCTTCCCAAGTCTCAGCTGTTAAGCCCAGACGGATGGACTGATTTTCTGTAAAGGCTTTTTTCAAATTCATCTAGTTTCTCCTGCCCCTCTATCAAAGAGTCTGGGAAGCATCATCCCAGCCTCTAAACCACTATTCTGTTTGCTATATTTCTTTGAAGACTATTACAGCACTTCTTGCAATTTTGTCTTGATTTCGTTATCGTCCATAAGATTGTCAAGACCAACTAATTTACCATTGGTACGCCCTTGCAATTCATCAATCAAATGAATAGACGCAATGACGATGTCATATCCTGCCGCAAGACCTTTTGCCTCACCCACGCTACAAGAGTTAACTGTAAAATCACTTTGGCCAAGATTACGAAGGGCATTTTCTACCTTCATCTTAATCACCATAGATGATCCCATACCATTTCCACACGCTGTCAATACTTTAACCATTTTCTTTTCCTCCAGATAAATGATGTTTTATTTTTTAAAAAATATATAAAAATATAAATTGATAACCTAATTACTATTACTAGTTTTGATAGCTGACAACCTCTAACAGTCTAAGGGACTAAACAAGGTGCTATCATCATTTGAAGCCAATGGAGCCCAAAAGATTCTTTTTAGCTCCATTTGCTATTTTGCTAGATAGGATTATTCTTGAGCTTCTCCACGATAATAGGCTTCTTTATCCTTGGCTCTAGCAAATTGGATTTGCGGAATCGCAAGGAAGAAGACACATACCAAAATGTAGCCGATAATACCAAGTGCTTTGAAGAGATAGCCAAATCCTAACCATGGTAATTCAAAGTCAATATTTCCATGGTAACCACCGTAAGCTGCCAAATCAAGTAGGGCAACGCAGGCAGCACCAAGCGCTACTTGAAGCACACCTGAGATAAAGGAGAGGATAACTGCTGCTTTCCAGCCGCCACGTTTATCTGCATATACTGCAATCGCTGCATTATCAAAGAACACTGGCACGAAACCGGTTATAATCAGAACTGGATTTTTAAAGACAATTAATAACACGATGGTAATCAGCTGTCCAATCAAGCCGAAGGCAAAACCGGATAGTACTGCGTTTGGCGATCCAAAACCATAGGAAGCCGCAACGTCTACCGCTGGGAATGACCCTGGAAGAAGTTTACTTGAGATTCCTTGGAAGGCATTGGTCAATTCCGTTACGAACATCCGTACCCCTTGCATTAAGATAAAGAGGTAAACAGAGAAGGTAAAGGCTGTTTGGATAATGTACATGTAGAAATCTTGCTTTTCTGGGTTGAACAGTGTTCCTGAAGTAATAACCTCTTTATTTGCCATCACATCTGGTCCTAGGACTAGGAGAATCGCACCAAAGAATACCAACATCAAGGTCGCAGAAGCAACTACTGTATCATGGAAGATCGACAAGAATTTTGGCAATTTCAAATTATCCAAGTTCTCTTCTTTTTTACCAAGTTTTCCAGCCACCTTATCAACAAACCAAATGGCGAACTGTTGTTGGTGACCGATGGCAAATCCGCCTCCACCTGTCAAGCGTTGAGTCGCTTCAACTGTCATATTAGAGCTGACTGCCCAATAAAGACCACAGATAATTCCGATAGCTGTTACACCAAAACCATTGCGCAACTGTGGAATTAAAAAGAGCACCATGAGTGAGATTGTCGCTGCTTGTTGGACCATGATGTGACCTGTAATAAACAAGGTCCGAATCTTCGTAATCTTTCGAAAGGCAACGAGTAAGATATTAATTCCAAACCCAATCAAGAGAGCTGTCGTTGCTGCTCCTACAAAGTCTGGAAACATTTCTTGAACCTTCGTGTTCGCTGCTGTCAAGCCAAAGTAAGGGTCGATAACTGCCGCCCCAATATTAAATTTGAAGTTAAGCGCTGCAAGGATAGGGCGGAAAGTAGTTACCAAACCTCCTGCTGCTACGTTCAAAATCATATACCCGACTGTTGCTTTCACAAAACCTGCAAAGATATCATGCCCCGGCTTTTTCAAGAGAGCATAACCAACAAGGACCAAAAGTCCGACGAAGAAGGCTGGATTCTGCAAGATATTTTGCGAGAACCAATTCAGAATGATTTTCAAAATCTCCATTCTATTTTCCCCTTTTCTGTATTTTTTGTTTTTCCTATTCTCATTATAGTCTTTGCAAACGCATACAAAAAGACCAAATAAAACACAGGCATGTGTTCACATTTGGACTGTCATAAGATACGAGAGCGTTAAGCAACTCCTAGAAAAAATAGACAATCGAAGCAGGTTGGCTTGCAACCAATGAGATTTAACCTCGCTTTCCAGTTTCTAGGCTCGGGTAAAACGAATCCACTGGATTCGTTTTATTGACAGTGAGTTGTAGCTCGAGTTCAATTAAATCAAGATACGAGAGCGTTTGACACGAGTTGCACTCGTTTTATTTCCAACCTTTACCAATCTGGAATAGAAGTGGAAGCATTTGACAAGTTGCACAACTAAAAAAACCAGCCTGCTGGCTGGCTCAATTGTCTTGTTAGGGATTAAAGACGAGCATTCAACTCTGCTCCAAGTTCTTCAAATCCTGGTTTGCCAAGAAGGGCAAACATATTTTTCTTATAGGCTTCTACTCCTGGCTGGTCAAATGGATTAACACCATTTAAGTAGCCTGAAAGGGCAATTGCAAGCTCAAAGAAGTAGATTGTATAGCCAAGGGTAAACTCATCTTGTTGCGGAAGGGTCACAAACATATTTGGTACACCACCATCTGTGTGTGCAAGCAAGACACCATCCGTTGCTTTTTTGTTTACAAAGTCAACATCTTTTCCTTGAAGGTAGCCAAGACCATCTAAATCTTCTGCCATTTCTGGAATCAAGATATTCTTTCTCGGCTTGTCAACACGAATGACCGTCTCAAAAATATTCCGATAACCTTCTTGGATAAATTGTCCCAATGAATGTAAATCCGTTGAGAAGTTGGCTGAAGTTGGGTAGATTCCTTTTTGGTCCTTGCCTTCTGATTCACCCGCTAGTTGTTTCCACCACTCGCTAAAGTATTGCAAGGACGGCTCATAGTTGGCCAAAATCTCAGTCACATAGCCTTTTCTATACAAGATATTACGGACAACTGCGTATTGGTAAGCCTCATTTTCGGCAATCTTGTCAGATGTGTAGTCCTTACGAGCCGCATTTGCTCCCTCCATAAGGGCTGTGATGTCTGCTCCTGAAGCTGCAATTGGAAGCAAGCCTACTGCGGTCAATACAGAGAAGCGCCCGCCAACATTATCTGGCACAACAAATGTCTCCCAACCATTTGCATCTGCTTCTACCTTCACAGCACCGCGCTCGCGATCCGTTGTTGCGTAGATGCGTTTATTAGCCTCTTCTTGACCGTATTTTTTCACGAGCAATTCTTTAAAGACACGGAAGGCAATCGCAGGCTCTGTCGTTGTTCCTGATTTTGAAATCACATTCACCGAGAAATCTTTATCTGCCACGTAGTCTACCAAATCAGCTAAATAGCTAGAAGAAATTGAGTTACCTGCGTACAAAATTTGTGGTGCTTTTCTCTCTTCCTTGCTCTGCAAGTTTACAAAGGAAGTATTCAAGAAATCAATCGCTGCTTTTGCACCGAGATAAGAACCACCAATCCCGATAACTACCAATATCTCACTATCTGCTTGGATTTTTGCTGCAGCTTCTTTAATGCGAGCAAATTCTTCTTTATCATAGTTTTCTGGTAAGTCAAGCCAACCAAGCATCTCAGCTCCTGCTCCAGTACCCTTCCGCAAGTCTGCGTCAAGTGCTGTCACTTGGCTTTGCAAAAAGTCCAATTCTGTTGGAGCAACGAATTGTCCCAAAACTTTTGAATAATCAAATTGGATATGTGCCATTCCTAAGTCCTCCATTTTTTCTATATAGCTAATGATAACGCTTTATTGAATTTTTTTCAAGGAAATTCTCTATTTTCATTCATTTTCATAAAATAATTGACATATTTTCTTGAAATTGTGAAAAAATCACGTTTTCAATATCTCCTTGATCCCAATCCCCCTTTTGACAGGTTTTCTAAGCTATATTGAATACTGTTTCTATATCGACTAATTCCTACATTCTATTTTAAAACAGAAGCATTTATAATAGTAAGAAAAAAGATAAAAAGAGCACACACCCGACATCGCTTAGGGCTGCTGGATTCCTCCCCTGACCCGCTTCACGCACTGATGTTGCTCCACCTAGTATTATACCATAAATCACAGATTGTGCAAGCATTCTCGTTCCATCATCACGTCAAACGCATGAACGTTTTCTTATATCACTTTGTTTATTAAGCACTTTTTTTGAAGCAAGGATGGCTCATTTTCATCTTCCTCTCCCCTTATCTTCTATCTCTAAAACCTAAT
>NZ_JBUEQR010000059.1:0-7534 GCF_054968985.1 Streptococcus sp. 1F3
CGCAACAACGGCCTTGCACCTCTTGAAATGAGGAACAAGGCCGTCGCTTAAATCTTTTATTATTTCATTGTCCACTTGACAGGGAGCAGTTCAAAGAGCAGTTGGGAGGTATTTTCAATTGGGTTCAAAAATCCTGTTCCAGACACTAACAAAGTTGTTGTTCAGGATACTACTATGACGGGAGCTATCTTTTAAAGGCTCACTTTGTTTGCTACTTATACTCAATAAAAATCAAAAGTAGACTAAAAAACGAAACCGAAGGTAGAACGAGCGTTCACCAAGGCAAGTTGACGAAGTATCCTTTTGATTTTTAAAGAGTATAATTTTAGAAAGGCTGGGACATTTGCTAGTCTCTGGTATGATTAAGCTGAGAATACCTTCTCATACTTGGGGAGGGTCACCTCTACGGTCTCTTTGAGAGCCTTGCCAGCTTCTCCCTTGATAGCTGTATCAATCTGTTCATAGATATTTTTCATGGCAACTTGGGTCGCCAGAGCGATCTTCTTTCCGTCCGTGTCAAATTCCTGCTGGATATTCTTATGGTTTCCCTTAATAAGACCAGCCTGTACATGAGCAGCCTCTTCCTGTAAGGAGCGAATGATTTCGCTTAGTTCTACTTCATGATCTTCTTTTGAATAATAGTCAGTGATCAATATCATAGTATTTCCTCCGTAGATCCTGTAGTGTCTGCTCTATCTGATCACGCTCCTGATAAAATTGGTACCGGCTCTCTTCTATTTCCTCTTCTAAGGCACGGGACATCACCCTGTAAACCCATTCGGACTCATCTTGGTATTCCTGTACTTTTCGATAGAAATGCCCTGCTTCGTCTTGACTAGCCCCATAGCGGACAAGCAACCACTTCATTTTATCCTGTTCTTCTTCTAAAATGCTCGTGAGACGATGGCGACGGTCAGTCAAGTCCAAGCCTCTTTCTTCTAGTTGTCTCTTGTTGTGGTAGTAGTGATCTTCTTGTTCGAAAAGTTCTTGCTCTTTTTGACGAATGGAGGCTAGTAGGCATTCTAAAACTCTTTCTTGTACCATGTTTCAAATTCTCCTGCCAAATAACTGTCTAAGGTGACTTGCTCTTCTACAGCCTGATCCAGTTTGGTTTTTAAGTTATCAAAATGAGTGGACAAGTCTTCCATTTGTTTTACCTTTTCTTCGGCATAGGTCTGAAAATCGCCCACCATTTTCTCATAGGTCACACCGTGAGAAGCAAAAATCTCCTCCACTTCCCAAGGAGAGAGGTGCGAGTAGATTGAAAAATCAATATCAGCCCAAAGAGCCTCTACTTCTTGAACTGCCTTATCTTTTAAACTGGTTAGTTCATCTAGGCCTGCCTTGGCAGCCCCTGTCATGGCGGAGCCTACAATGGCGCTTTGACCTGCATCCAGAAAGATGGTTTCCTCTGCACTCAAGCCTCCTCCTGTTTTCTGCCATTTGGACTTCAAGGACTTGAACCCTGCCATCTGGCGGGCGCTTTGCGCAAAAGCGGTCACAGCCCCACTCATAATGGGTTTGCCAGTCTTTGCATCTACGACCTGTCCGGTTTTTTTGTCGAATTCCCAATCTGTTATATCATGGCTTGTACCATCTGCCCAATAAATGGTACCAAGGCTCTCATCATAACCACTCCAAGTTGGGTCATTTCCTGGACCGAATGCCACAACACCATCCTTTCTCTTCCGATAGTCAATAAAGGAGCCGGGATGAGCTCGGATAAAGTCCTTTTCCCCCTCACTCAAGGAGCCGTAGTGAAACCATGCGTTAAAGGTTGTCGTTGGAATACCGTATTTAGCTCCTACTTTTAACATATAGGCAGACTGGGAGTAGCCGGACAATTGTGTCACCTGTTGAACCCGTTTGTCCTCTAGCACCTCTTGAACAAAGGCCTCTGCCACTTGATACTGGGGAGATAGGTAGTGTTCGTTGTTTCTCTTCCGGTCTGTGTCGCCAACTATAGCGGTTGCCAAATCAACTGTCTGAATATCTGTAGCTGCTGCAATGACTGCCACACTACTATAGTCAGGCTCTCCGTCCACGATTGGTGCAACTGCCATACCATCAAAACCTGTTAGGGGGTCCGAATGGGTCTTGATGACTTTGAATTGTTGTCCGCCTGACATTCGAATTGTATTACTTTCATTGGGTAATAATTTATCATCTGGCTTGTCAACGATATATTGATATTCCCCACCTTCTGCATTTCCTCTATTAACAAAATCTGGATTGACACTAAAGACATTCCGCCCATGATTTAAAATGTTGAGTTGCTTATCTGTATATTGAAACGGCATCACTCAATACTCTCCTTTCCATCGGAAAACAATACTTTTACCTTGCTTTGAGTACTTCCTTCATGTTCAGATAATATTTCCGACTCTGCCATCGTCACAACCCCTGAACGATTTATTTTATCAGATAGGCTGTGTCCCATGCCATACCGCACAACCTCTCCGTCAGAGAAGGTTAATGTGACAGAACAACTCCAACTTCCTGGTGGCTTTGCATAATGTGGCTTACCAATCTCTATCTCCTCAATATCCCGATAACTATTTTTCAAGGCTTTGACCAAACTCACTTCGTAGGTTCGATTTCGCTCTTCTTCCGCAACTTTTTGTCTTTGATGATGGATGCCCAATACCATCACTATTCCTCCTAAAATGACCAGTAAAAGGACTACTTTCTTTTTCATCTTCCAGCCTCCTCCTATTGAGCTACCGTTCTTATCTGTATCTGTTTATCTATTATCATTATACCCTATTTTTCAAGGAGATACTATAAAAACATAAGAAAAATACTTTATTCTCTCTCAATAATTGCATTATAATACTTTCGTTTTAAAAATAAGATGCGAGGGTGTCAAGAGCAAAGTAAAATAAGATAAGATACAAAGCCCGTGAAAAACTCAACGTAAAAATAGGAAACTTCGCGAAGACGCTTGCGTCTAGCAAAAGTTTATCTTTTTTACACAACTTGTCCGAGAAGTTCTTGCTCTTTTTGACGAATGGAGGCTAGTAGGCATTCTAAAACTCTTTCTTGTACCATGTTTCAAATTCTCCTGCCAAATAACTGTCTAAGGTGACTTGCTCTTCCACAGCCTGATCCAGTTTGGTTTTCAAGTTATCAAAATGAGTGGACAAGTCTTCTATTTGTTTTACCTTTTCTTCGGCATAGGTCTGAAAATCGCCCACCATTTTCTCATAGGTCACACCGTGAGAAGCAAAAATCTCCTCCACTTCCCAAGGAGAGAGGTGCGAGTAGATTGAAAAATCAATATCAGCCCAAAGAGCCTCTACCTCTTGAACTGCCTTATCTTTTAAACTGGTTAGTTCATCTAGGCCTGCCTTGGCAGCCCCTGTCATGGCGGAGCCTACAATGGCACTTTGACCTGCATCCAGAAAGATGGTTTCCTCTGCACTCAAGCCTCCTCCTGTTTTCTGCCATTTGGACTTCAAGGACTTGAACCCTGCCATCTGGCGGGCACTTTGCGCAAAAGCGGTCACAGCCCCACTCATAATGGGTTTGCCAGTCTTTGCATCTACGACCTGTCCGGTTTTTTTGTCGAATTCCCAATCTGTTATATCATGGCTTGTGCCATCTGCCCAAAAAATGGTACCGAGGTTCTCATCATAACCACTCCAAGTTGGGTCATTGCCTGGACCGAATGCCACAACACCATCCTTTCTCTTTCGATAGTCAATAAAGGAACCGGGATGAGCTCGGATAAAGTCCTTTTCCTCCTCACTCAAGGAGCCGTAGTGAAACCATGCGTTAAAGGTTGTCGTTGGAATACCGTATTTAGCTCCTACTTTTAACATATAGGCAGACTGGGAGTAGCCGGACAATTGTGTCACCTGTTGAACCCGTTTGTCCTCTAGCACCTCTTGAACAAAGGCCTCTGCCACTTGATACTGGGGAGATAGGTAGTGTTCGTTGTTTCTCTTCCGGTCTGTGTCGCCAACTATAGCGGTTGCCAAATCAACTGTCTGAATATCTGTAGCTGCTGCAATGACTGCCACACTACTATAGTCAGGCTCTCCGTCCACGATTGGTGCAACTGCCATACCATCAAAACCTGTTAGGGGGTCCGAATGGGTCTTGATGACTTTGAATTGTTGATTGTCAATTTCTACCGTATTCTTTTCCCCAACATGAAGTATTTCTGAACTAGTAATAAAATCAAAGTCTTTTCTTTTAGCATAATTTTCGTTAACACTGTAAACATTTTCACCTTGATTCAGACTGTTTAATTGTTTATCTGTGTATTGAAAATTCATTGAACCTCCTCCTCCCCGTTTGAATAAATAATTTTGACTGCTGATACTGTTTCTCCTTTGTGAGATTGTAAATATTCCCAATCACCATTTTGTTTTCGCTTTATTCCAGCAGTTGAAAAATTATTTGTCGATATATTGTAACTTGTGCCAAATTGTATCTGCTTACCATCAAGAAATGATATTACTAATTGACAATGCCAATTAGTAGGTTTATTCTCAAATTCTACATCTTTAATTATTATTTCACTAATGTTGTCATAATTACTTTTTAATACTTTAACTAGACTGACTTCATATTTTCGATTTCGCGCTTCTTCCGCAACTTTTTGTCTTTGATGATGGATGCCCAATACCATCACAATCCCTCCTAAAATGACCAGTAAAAGGACTACTTTCTTTTTCATCTTCCAGCCTCCCTCCTATTGAGCTACCGTTCTTATATGTATCTGCCTATCTATTATCATTATACCCTATTTTTCTAGGGAATGCTATAAAAACATAAGAAAGATAATCATTCATTTTACGAACAAAATTTTGATTGACATTATAGACATTCTGCCCATGATTTAAAATGTTCAGTTGCTTATCTGTATATTGAAACGGCATTACTCAATACTCTGCCTCTCATCAGAAAACACTACTTTTACATTCCCTTCTGTACTTCCATAATGTACAGATAATATTTCCGACTCTGCCATCGTCACAACCCCTGAACGATTTATTTTATCCGATAAGCTGTGTCCCATCCTATACTGCACAACCTGTCTATCAGAAAATGTTAATGTGACGAAACAACTCCAATTTCCTGGAGGAACTGAATAATCGGGACTGCTTAGCTCTATCCTCTCAATATCCCGATAACTATTTTTCAAGGCTTTGACCAAACTCACTTCGTAGGTTCGATTTCGCTCTTCTTCCGCAGCTTTTTGTCTTTGATGATGGATGCCCAATACCATCACAATCCCTCCTAAAATGACCAGTAAAAGGACTACTTTCTTTTTCATCTTCCAGCCTCCGTCAATTGGGTTATTGCCCCTTGTTTGTATATGCCTATCTATTATCATTATACCCTGTTTTTCGAGGGGTTGCTATAAAAAGATAAGAAAAAAACTCTATTCTGTCATAATAATAGTATAACGGTGTCTTAGTTTTAAAATCAGGTCTAGCAATAAGTCGATATGTATAAACAGCATGAAACATAGACTAATACTCTTTAAAAATCAAAAGGATCCTTCGTCCACTTGCCTTGGTGAAGGCTCGTTCTACCTTGGGCTTCGATTATAAGGAAATGAGCGGTGCTACTCTCATTTCCAAGCTTTCACAATTCTTAATTGTGAAAGCTAGTCTACTTTTGATTTTTATTGAGTATAAACTCTATCTCTCTCATTATTATAGTTGTTTCCTTTCCTTTTAGTACTAGGCAAGGAGCTACAGGCTGCTTCAACAGTCTAATGACTGTTGAAGGCTGGAAATCATACTGACGATAGTCAGTAACAATCGTCGAAGTAATAAGAGGTAAACGAAATGAGTATCATGCGATGAGATAGGGGGTATAGTAGTCTTCATCATAAAAAAACTCTTAGAAATAGCATGAAAATAGCTTTTCTAAGAGTTTATTCTATGGGAGTGCTTCCCATTCTTCTCTGAGGATCCCATACTTGACCGAATCATAGTAGGCCCCTTGCCAGTAGCGAACCTTACGGATTTGTGCTTCCTTTGTCATGCTGAGTTTTTTAGCTGCTTTCATCATAGGTTGGTTGCCACTCCAAGTGGTCAGACCGATATGCTCCAGTTCTGGAATCCTTTCAAAAATATAGTTAATCCAAAGAGTGAGTGCCTGGGTACCGTATCCACAGCTCCAGTAAGTGGGGTCAAAGATGATGATGCCTATTTCAAGCCATCTAGTCTTTTCATTTTCCCAATAGTAGGAGACCATACCGATAGGGGATTCCTCAAGAAAAATTCCCTGTACTTGAGGGGATTGTAAAAAATGATAATCGTTGCTTTCCTTAAATGTTTCAAAACAATCAAAGGCTTGGTAGTCATCAAAGTAGGGGGCGTCCCATTTTTTCCATTCAGGTTTTTCTTGCCTGTAGCCGATTTTCCAGATTTTCAGGAGGTCAACTTCTTTAAAGGCTTGTAAGTAGACGGTATGAGACATGGTATTCATCCTCCTTGTTTCTTTCATTCTACCTTATCCAAAGGAAAAAATCTAGCACTCATTCAGCTCTAAATAGGAGCTGGGTGAGTGCTAGTAGTGAAATGCTTAATAATATTCTCCCTGGCGGTAGTCCCATGAGTTGAAGTGGTCTGATAGATGCATCATGATTTTATCAATGTCAAGACCCTTGCGGATGACGACTGGGCAAGGTGAGATGGAGCGGCTGTCCTTGCCTTGCTCTGGGATGAGCTTGCCCTCTTGGTCAACCATCGAGACCATGACCCCTTGTTCATAACGGGTCTCGATAGTCTTATCAGGTTGGATAGAGGCGACATAGTCATCTGCCTCGATGACGAGGTCTACTTTTGATTCAATGCGCTCACCGATACCATCTACCTTGCCACGATTTCCTTTTCCAGAGGGGTTGGCAGAAGAAGCGTAGACCATACGACCTTCCTTTTCCCACATTTCTTTAGCGATTTGCTCGCCAGCAAGACCAAACTTGATGACAAAGCAAGAGGTGCCACGAATGTCGGTCATTAATTCTTCTCGTCCATCACCAGAGGCTTTGAGTTTGGCATAGGCTTCCTCGCGCCAAGGGAGAATACAGCCAAGTAAGATATCTTCGTCCCAATGTTTTTGGTAGAAGGCATCGATTTCAGTGGTCATTTGTGCCAATTCACGGAGTTCCTCCATGCTTCCACAAAGTACGACACCGGGTTTATTGCGTTTGCGCTCCTTGGCATCAAATTTCCGCTCCAAACCAGCCTTGTCAGCGGTCATGATGATATAGCCAACCTTTGTAGGGCAGACAATGACGCCTCCGTTTCCTTTGATAATATCAAGTCCTTCTTGGGCTAGCTTCCCGTCCCAATGGATCTGTTTCGTCATAGGCTCAATCTCCTTGTTTAAATTTTCAGACAATTCAATTATATCAGAATTTTCGTAAAAATCAACCGCCTTCTGTAAGAGATCACGTCAAACGCATGAACGTTTTCTTATATCACTTTGTTTATTAAGCACTTTTTTTGAAGCAAGGATGGCTCATTTTCATCTTCCTCTCCCCTTATCTTCTATCTCTAAAACCTAA